>JANNFT010000471.1:0-6499 GCA_031380185.1 Pseudomonadota bacterium | reverse complement strand
TTCCGGTTCCCCCATGCAAGACGAATTGAAACAAGCGGCACTGGAATACCACCGCTTTCCCAGCCCCGGCAAATTGGAAATCTCGCCGACCAAGCCCCTGGCCAACCAGCGCGACCTCGCGCTCGCCTACTCGCCCGGCGTCGCCGCTGCGTGTGAGGCGATCGTTGCCGATCCGAATGCCGCGCGGCGTTACACCGTTCGCGGCAATTTAGTCGCGGTCATCACCAACGGCACGGCGGTGTTGGGACTCGGCGCAATCGGGCCGTTGGCCGCTAAACCGGTGATGGAAGGCAAAGGCGTATTGTTCAAAAAATTCGCCGGCATCGATGTGTTCGATCTCGAACTCAACGAACGCGACCCCGACAAATTGGTCGACATCATCGCCGCACTCGAGCCGACGTTCGGCGGCATCAATTTAGAAGACATCAAAGCGCCGGAATGTTTTTACATCGAACGCAAATTGCGCGAGCGCTTGAAGATTCCGGTATTTCATGACGATCAGCACGGTACCGCGATCATCGTCGGCGCGGCAGTGAGAAACGGTCTGCGGGTGGTCGGCAAAAATATCGCTGAAGTAAAACTGGTCGCCTCCGGTGCCGGCGCAGCGGCGTTAGCGTGTCTCGACATGCTGGTTGCGATGGGAATGAAAATGGAGAATATTTTCGTCACTGATGTCGCCGGTGTGGTGTATAAAGGGCGCGTAGCCGAGATGGACGACAACAAAGCGCGTTACGCCAAAGACACTACGGCGCGAACCCTTTCCGAGGTGATCGGCGGCGCCGATATTCTGCTTGGCCTGTCTGCCGCGGGCGTGGTGAAGCCTGAGATGGTGAAGTTGATGGCGGCGAATCCATTGATCCTGGCATTGGCGAATCCGACGCCGGAAATCATGCCGGAAGAAGTGAAGGCCGTGCGCGGCGATGCGATCATTGCCACGGGCCGCTCCGACTATCCCAACCAAGTGAACAACGTGCTGTGCTTTCCGTTCATTTTTCGCGGCGCGCTGGATGTAGGCGCAACGGCCATCAACGAAGCCATGAAACTTGCCGCAGTACATGCCATTGCCGATCTCGCCAACGCCGAGCAATCTGATATCGTCGCCCAAGCCTACGGCGGCGAGAGCCTGTCATTCGGCGCGGAATATTTGATCCCGCGGCCATTCGATCCGCGCCTGATCACACGCATCGCGCCGGCTGTCGCGAAGGCGGCAATGGATAGCGGCGTCGCAACTAATCCGATTACCGACTTCGCCGCGTATCGCGAAAAACTCAACAGCTTCGTCTATTCTTCCGGCTTGGTGATGAAGCCGATCTTCGCCGCCGCGAAACTAGCGCCGAAACGCATTGTGTTCTGTGAAGGCGAAGACGAGCGCGTACTGCGCGCGGTGCAAGTCCTATTGGAAGAAGGATTGGCGCAGCCGATCGTGATCGGCCGGCCCCAAGTATTGGCGCGGCGCATCGAGCAATTCGGTCTGCGGCTCAAGCCTGGCGCGGATTTTGAAGTGGTCAACCCGGAGAGCGACGAACGTTACCGCGATTACTGGTTGGCTTATCATAAGTTAACGGAGCGCAAAGGTGTGACGGCGCCATTCGCTAAAGTTGAAATGCGCCGGCGCTTTACGTTGATCGGCGCCATGATGGTTCACCGCGGCGATGCCGACGGCATGATCTGCGGCACGTTTGGCAGCAATGATCAACACTTGCAATATATCGATCAGATTATCGGCAAACGGCCAGGCGCTAATGTCTACGCGGCAATGAATGGCTTGATATTGCAAAATCGCCAGGTGTTTATTGTCGATACCCACGTCAACCTCGATCCCAATGCGGAAGAAATCGCCGAAATCACGATCCTGGCCGCCGACGAGTTGCGACGCTTTGGCATCGCACCGAAAGTTGCCTTGTTATCCCACTCCAATTTTGGCAGTTCAAATGCCGCCTCCGCCGTTAAAATGCGCAATGCGCTGGCGCTGATTCAAGGGCGTGCGCCCGATCTTGAGGTTGACGGCGAAATGCACGGCGATGCCGCCTTGGATGCAGCGGTGCGCAGGGCGCTATTCCCCAATTCAAGTCTAACCGGGGAAGCAAACCTGTTGGTGATGCCGACCATGGACGCGGCGAATATTGCCTATAACCTGCTGAAAACCACAGCTGGTGGCGGGATTGCAATTGGACCGGTTCTGTTGGGCGCGGCTCGGGCGATACATATTCTTACGCCTTCGGCAACGGTGCGGCGGATTGTCAATATGACCGCGCTTGCCGTTGTCGACGCGCAATCCCACGGACGTTCGCGCTAATGGTTAAATCCTGATTCGAAACACACAAGGCTCGGTTAAGATGGACAATAATCGTACAACCGATAGAATGCTGAATGGACTTTCGATAAAGATAGTGTCCCTATTATCGTTCAAGGAATTCTTAGTTGACCGTTAAGGTGCAGGTCAAAGACCTGGCGCTGGGCATGTTTGTAGCGGATTTGGATCGGCCATGGCTCGACACGCCGTTCCTACTGCAGGGCCTTCTGCTGGAAAGCGAGGACGATTTGGCGCAGATTCGTCAACTTTGCCAATTCGTCTTCGTTGAACCGGCGAATTCTTCCCCCGATGCGATTGCGAAGCTCGCGCTACCATCGCCCGCAAAAGTCGAGTCAACGACGAACCAACGGCTTTCAACCACGGCTAAACAAGCGATTATTATTACCACGGACGCGGCGTCAAAGAAAAAACCATCGTTGTTTAGCGGACTAGGCAGTGACGCCGAGGCGCAGGAAATTTCAGAGCGATCCCCAGCGCGCCAAGCAACGCGCGAGTCTGAACCGTCGATCATTTACTATAAAAATTCCCCACAGCGACCAAAGCGCTCGATCTGGGAAAAAGTTGAAGCGCCAGTCACACCGGGTTCCGATATTTCCACCGATTCAACACACGGCTTGCGCGACAACGCGCCACTGTTCACGCAGCGCAATGTGAAGGTCAAGCGTCCCGGATTGTTCAAACAAATTCTGTCGACCTTACGTTCCAAATCCGACAATGATGCAGATGAAGTCGATGCGACATCGTCGACGAACAATGATGTAACAGGAAATCCCCCACTAATTCGCATCGCCGACAACAAAATCGTTTTGGAAGAGGACTTGCGAGAAGCAAAAGCTATTCATTTGCGCTCACGCGAGTTGATTCGTGACGTCGTCGAAGACCTGCGTCGCGAGACTCATATTAATGTCGAAAAGGTGAATGAGGTGGTCGATGCGATGGTGGATAGCGTCGGCAATAATCCCGATGCATTGCTATGGTTGACGAAACTGAAAAGCCGCGATTCCTATGCCTACGATCATGGTATCGATGTCGCCATTTACCTGTTGGCGTTCGGACGTCATTTAGGCTATCCCAAGGATAACCTACGCATTCTCGGCTGCAGTGGATTGATGCAGGACATCGGAAATCTCCGAGTCCGCGAAGATCTGCTGGGAAAAACCGGGAAGCTCACGCCGCTTGAGTTTGAAGAGATTAAGGTTCACGTTATCCACAGCGTCGATATTTTGCGACAAACCAGCGAGATTCCGAAAGAAGTGTTAATGGTTGTATCGCAACACCACGAGCGGCTGGATGGCAGCGGCTATCCTCGAGGCCTGAAAGGTGATCAGATTTTCTCGTTGGCGAGCATGGCCGGCATTGTCGACTCGTTCGAGGCGATGATCAGTCAACGGCCTTACGCGGACCCGATTTCGACTCATCAGGCGCTGCAGCAACTCAACCGCTGGAAGGGAACATCATTTCACGAAGCGCTGACGGAACAGTTCATTCAATGCATCGGCATTTTTCCGGTCGGTAGCTTGGTCGAGCTCAATAGCGGCGATGTCGCCGTCGTCATCGGACAAAATAAGATCCGCCGCCTGAAACCCAAGGTCATGCTGCTGCTCGATCCCAACAAAGTGGCTTACCAATATCCCGCCACGCTGGATCTGATCAATGATCCGGTAAGCGACGACAAAAGGCCATTTCAGATTAAGCGTGATTTGCCGGCTGGCGCCTACGGAATCGACCCGCGAGAATTTTATTTGTAGGGCGGCCATTTCGATCGCGATGAATTGACAGCGCGAGCCAAAAGCATATTATTTCGTGAGCCAAACATCACTGCAGTGAAATCTGAATCAATTAAACCTAGAAACGGCAGTTGGACGGGGCGGAGTGTGCGGTTATGGGTTGCAGGGCAAGGCGCGGCGAGGCGGAATGGTCATTCCATTGCAACGAGCCGCAACGACACCCTGCGCCGCCAGAACCGCGCAATCCGCCCCGTAGCGTATTCTCACCAAACGGGTGAGCACACAAGGTATGAAGAATTTTATTGGAACCATGATGTTGAATAACCGAAGGAGCGGTCAACTGCCGTTTCTAGGTTTTAACGTCCTTAGGTAATGCTTTCACCCGACCAACAACTCGCAAAACTCGTCCGCGCACCGCAATCGTCGTTTGATATCGCCGAATGCGCGTTGATTATCGCGCAGCAAGAATACCCCAATCTCGACATTACCGGCTATCTGCGGCAACTCAATCACCTCGCCGATCGCCTGCGCGCGCGTCTGCCTGCGGATGCCGGCAAACCCCACGTCATCAGCATGCTCAATCATTTTTTGTTCCGCGAAATGGGCTATGCGGGTAATTTCGACAACTACTATGATCCGCGCAATAGCTTTCTAAATGATGTGATGGATCGTCGCGTTGGCATCCCAATTACGCTTTCGATTCTGTATATCGAGATTGCCCGGCGCGTCGGCGTCGCGTTGCAGGGCATATCGTTCCCCGGACATTTCCTGGCAAAATGCGTGACGGATCAGGGCGTGATCGTGCTCGATCCATTTAACAAAGGCATTAGCCTTTCCGAGGCCGACCTGCGCGAACGTCTGCGAGAATCGGGCGACAGTTCGGCGCATTCCGACACCCCGCTGGTAGTGCTGCTTCGACCGGCGACGCCGCATGAAATTCTGGTTCGGCTAGCGCGCAATCTGAAAGCGATTTACATCCAGGCCCGCGATTTGGAAAAAGCCGTTGCGATGAGCAATCTCATTCTTTGCGTCAATCCAATCGATATAAAGGAACTGCGCGAACGCGCCGCCTTGTATCATCAGCTATTCTGTTTTCGCGCCGCGTTAGCGGATTTCGAACGCTTGGTGGAGTTAGACGTGGACGCCGCCGACGACGACGACATACGCGAGACGATTGCGGAATTGAAAAAGAAAAGCCGCTTGCTCAACTAATGTCAAAGCTAAACACTCGAATTAAATTGATCCGTTGGTTTCGAATTTGCTAACGCCGAATATCTTCTAGCAACGCCACCGCCCGATCCATCCGCACTTCCTTTTCTTGCGCCATGGTCTTCGCGACCCGAGCAATTTCATCGCCCTTCGCGCCCGCCGCGAGCGCAATATTGCGCGCATGTAACGCCATGTGACCACGCTGAATGCCGTCCGTCGCCAACGCGCGTAGTGCGCCCAAATTTTGCGCCAATCCTACCGCGACAGCGATTTCTCCCAGCTCCTGAGCCGATTTCACGTTGAGTATTTTCAGCGCCAGTTGCGCCAGTGGATGGGTTTTGGTGGCGCCGCCCACCAAGCCGACGGCCATCGGCATTTCTATGACGCCGACCAGCGCGCCGCTGCGATCTTTTTCCCAGCGCGTGAGTGAGGTGTAACGTCCGCTGCGACAAGCATAGGCATGCGCGCCCGCTTCGACCGCGCGCCAGTCGTTGCCAGTGGCGACGACAATGGGATCGATGCCGTTCATGATGCCTTTATTGTGGGTGGCGGCTCGGTAAGGGTCGATCGCGGCGAGGGTGTAGGCGTCGAGCACGCCTTCGATAATTTCGGCGCCATTGCGTTCGGCGGTGGTGAGCACTTCGGGCGTCAGGCGCACTCGGGCGCGCGCCAGGCGAAGATCAGCAAGATTCGACAGTATTCGCAGCAACACGGAGCCGCCGGTGATTTTTTCGACCAGCGGCGCGACCGACTCCGCCATGGTGTTGACCGCGTTCGCGCCCATCGCATCGCGCACGTCGACGATAAGGTGCATCACGATCATCGCGCCGCGTGGCGTGTCGTCGAATACATGAACCTCGATATCGCGGCAACCACCCCCGAGATCGATCAACACTTTGTCGCGGCTATTCGCCAGCGCGATGATCGCGGCGCGCTGTTTGAGCAACGCTTGGCGCGCGCCGTAGGGATCGGTGATGCCGATCACTTGAACTTGGGCGCGCATTAACGGATCTGTGCTGGAAGTCTCAAAGCCGCCGCAGTCGCGCGCCAATTTCGCCATGAACGATGCGGCAGCGACGACCGATGGTTCTTCAACCACCATCGGCACCAATACATCACGGCCGTTGATCAGGAAATTAGCGGCGATCGCGAATGGAAGTTCGAAGGCGCCGATGACGTTCTCGATCATGCCGTCGGCTCGCTCGATGTTGAGGGCGCCGGGTCTTGCGAGGAGTGTTGCTTCTTCTGG
>JANNFT010000406.1:0-2166 GCA_031380185.1 Pseudomonadota bacterium | reverse complement strand
TTCTGAATTCTCAAAATCGATTGGGTTGACCTTGTGCGGCATGGTGGATGACCCCACTTCGCCGGCTTTCACCTTTTGCTTGAAATAGCCGAGCGAAACGTAGCCCCAAACGTCGCGATTAAGGTCGATCAAGATCGTGTTCAGCCGCGCATAGGCGTCGAATAGTTCCGCAATGGAATCATGCGGTTCGATTTGAATCGTGTACGGATTGAACTCCAAGCCCAGTTTTTCAACGAACTTGCGCGCGAAATTCTCCCAGTCGAAGTCCGGATACGCGGCGAGGTGCGCGTTGTAGTTGCCGACCGCGCCATTGATTTTTCCCGTAAGCTGAACGGAAGCAAGTTTTTTCGCGGCGCGTTCCAGACGATGTACGACGTTCGCCATTTCCTTGCCGAGCGTCGTCGGCGTAGCCGCTTGGCCATGGGTACGCGAGAGCATTGCCAGTTCCGCATGGCGATGCGCGAGATCACGCAATTTCGCGCTAATCGCCCGAAGCGCCGGCAACATTGCGCGATCGCGCGCATCACGCAACATCAGGCCGTAGGCCAAATTGTTGATGTCTTCAGAGGTGCAGGCGAAATGAATAAATTCCACCGCCGGCAGTGCTTCGGGAAACGCGTTGAGCTTATTTTTCAGCCAATATTCAAGCGCCTTAACGTCGTGATTGGTTTCGGCTTCAATGGCTTTAACGGCTTCGGCGTCTGATTCGGAAAAATCTTCAACGATGCCATCCAGCCCTTGCATCGTTGCGCTCGACAGCGGCGTGATCTCGGTAAGCGCCGGCTCTAAGCTCAGCGCTTTGAACCACGCCAGCTCGACACGCAAGCGGTAGCGGATTAAGCCGTACTCGCTGAAGTAAGGTTGCAGCGATTTCAATTTGGCGCCGTAGCGGCCGTCGAGCGGGGAAAGCGCGGAGATAGGATTCACGTGAAAATTTCTTGGATTTGAAGCGATATTTTATCATGGCGCGCTTAGCCGTCTACCTTTCGCGAAATAGACAAAAGCATGCTTTCTCAGTTAAAACAGGATGATATAATCATGCAACTAGCGGCCTAAAAAATTTGCGCTCGGGATCCCATCAGAATGGCAAAGCAGGTAAAACAATGAAACTCTACACATCCCTAACTAGTCCCTACGGTCGCAAGGCGCGGGTCATGCTCGCGGAAAAACGCATCGACTTCGAACTCGTTCTTACCGATGTATGGGACTCGAATTCCGATCTCGTGAAATTCAATCCACTTGGCAAAGTGCCTTGTCTGGTGCTTGACGACGGTAACGCACTGTACGATTCGCCGGTGATTATCGATTACCTCGACAGCGTGACACCGGTTGGCCATTTGATTCCCGAGACGACGCGTCAGCGCATTCAGGTAAAGCGCTGGGAGGCGTTGGCCGATGGTGTAACTGATGCAGCGGTCGCGATCGTATTGGAGAAAAAACGTGCGCCGCAACTGCAAAGCGCCGATTGGATCACGCGGCAAAGCGGCAAAATCGAGCGCGGAATAAAAGTGATGTCGCAGGATTTAGGCGAGAACGCATGGTGCACGGGTCATAGTTTTAACCTATCCGATATCGTGGTTGGCTGCACGTTGATGTATTTGGATTTTCGTTTTGCCGAAGTGGATTGGCGCAAGAATTATCCGAATCTAGGGCAACTCACCGACAAGCTCGCCAAGCGCAATTCATTTAAAAATACCGAACCGCCACCGAGTTGATGTCCTGACTGGGTGGCCGTTGGCCACTCGGTCCAGCCGATGCGTCGCCGGGAACCAGTATCCATGCGCTCCCTGGCGCCGTGCTTATTGAATTATTCCGCCGCCCAAACAAATATCGTGCTCGTACAACACCACCGATTGCCCAGGTGTCACCGCCCATTGCGGCTGATCAAACGACACGTCGCAACAATCCAAATCCACCGCGTCGATGCGGCACGCCGCGTCGCGCTGGCGATAGCGTGTCTTCGCCCCGTAACTCGATGTCGGCGCCGGCGCCGCGGCGTCGATCCACGATAAATCGCTCGCGCTTAAGTGAGGTTTGAGCAGCGCCGGATGATCGTGACCTTGCACGACGTACAGAATATTTTTTTCCATGTCTTTAGCTGCGACAAACCAGGGCGCGCCCGGCCCGCCGATGCCGAGTCCTTGGCGTTGGCCGATCGTGTAGAAC
>JANNFT010000440.1:0-1562 GCA_031380185.1 Pseudomonadota bacterium | reverse complement strand
AATTTGCAGTGGCAGACCGCAACGAAGGTTGGTTTTCCGGTAACACGGTAACGAACTGCGCCACAGGCGCAACCGCCTGAATGCATTTCATCCATTTTTAGCTCCAAAGTAGCGATAAGTGGTATTGCAACTGATGATAATACGGATCGGACGCAGCAGTGAAATGCGGCGGTTTTAATCTTCAACACGTATTTCTAAGCGGCATCGCCAACAACCAATCGCAGAGCGGATCACAGAGCATGCATTGCCGTGAGGTAAGGAGGGCAAGGGATTCAAGTTACGCTTCACGCCATCGTTGTTGATAGCGGAAAGGTATTGAGCTTGTCGCGCTTACTTTCAAAAGAAATCTTCGAGTAGCGCGGTAGCGCGAGCGGTTGATCGTGATGCATCATGTGGCCGCAATCTTGAATTACCTGTTCGCGAAATTGTTTGAAGCACGCCTTGCGCGCGGCGTAATCGCCGGGGCTCGACACTTGTATGCGCGTGAAATCGGAATCGGCGCCGGTGATCCACAGGCTCGGCGCGCTCACTAAATTCCAGCAGGCTTTGGCTTCTTCCAGGCGATACAAAACCGGGTTGGTTAATTTATGGCTCGGATCGCTGAGGAGTTCGATTTTTCCCAGGGAGGTTTCTTTGCAGGAATGCTCGGCGATGTAAAGCGCGCGCGCGAAAGTCAGCCGGCGATTATTTTGTTGCAAGCGCTGCGCAAATTCTTCCACGCTGTTATAAGTTTTGAAATTTGGCGGTTCTTTGAGTTGATCCAACCACTTCGCGAAACGCGCCGGTGCTTGGTTCGATTCTGTTGGCTTTAAGCCGAAACCTTCCAGCAGCGCAAGTTTGGCGATTCGCCGCGGACGAATGCCGGCGTATAGGCCGGCGACATTGCCTCCCATACTGTGACCAACGAGATTGACGGGAATGTCTGGTTGGTAATGGTCCAGCAGTCGATCGAGGTCGGCGAAGTAATCGGGAAAATAATAAGGATTGTTGCTCCACGCCGAGAGCCCAAAGCCGCGCCAGTCGGGCGCGATCACGCGCCAATCGCGTGCTAGGGCATCGACGAGAAACTGAAAGGATGCCGAAACATCCATCCAGCCGTGCAGTAAAATCAATGTCGGCTGATTTGGCTCGCCCCACAATCGCACGTGGTAGCGCAATCCATTGATCGAGTGGAACTCTGAGCGGGAAGGGTTCAAGGGATTGTCCGTCGGATAAATTGATTCGCTGTCTGCGAATTTCACGAGGCAGCGTTACTGCGAGTGTAGCACGGGCTACGCTTTTGACTTCCCATTGGGGGCTTGTTAGTATTTCGAGCCGTTGTTAGAACTATAAATGATTTTCTAGGAGAGTTTCATGAGCACAATGCTACGCCTAAAGGCCATCCTTTTCGGACTAGTTGCCTTTGCTGCGCTAAGTTTCGCCCAAGCGCAAGAGATTAAGGTCGGTGGAATATTTGATTTGACGGGGATTACTTCCGACGTCGGTAAGCCTTTCGCCCAAGGCGTTCGCGACTATGTCGAATTTACCAATACCGGCGGTGGCGTTAACGGCAAGAAAATTAA
>JANNFT010000438.1:0-9527 GCA_031380185.1 Pseudomonadota bacterium | reverse complement strand
TTGATGTAGCCCAAACGATATAGCGCCAAACATCAGTCTCTATATTCAATCGCGCTCGCATGACCAGAGCGGGCCAGCGTTTCTGCTCATTACGTAAGTTTTCCGATTCCCGTTGGGCTACGCCTTCTGGCCAATATTTTCCCTCGCGGCAGAGCCATAGAATGCCTTACGTGTTGGGCATCGAGGCCGCACAAATTTCAAACTGATCAATTTTAGGAGAAACCAGCATGACAAAACTAACTTTTGCAATTCGTACTTTCGCCGCCGCGTCAATTGCCTCGTTTATGTGCATCGGCACCCCGGTTTTTGCCCAACAGATTCAAGTTCCCTCACTACAAGTGTGCAACGCGACAGCACTTTCCTCTAACGCTTTCGTCATTATCGATACCCGCGCCGGCACGCCTTACACGGGATTTTTCTCATTGCGCGGTAACCTGTCCTGCAATCCAGCCGCTGCAACGCCTTATCCGACCGGCGCGCTTGGCATTTACGGCATCAGCATGAATGATTCGACGATCCAAGGCGATGTGATATTTACGACCTTCCAGCAAGTCACCTCGGGCGGAAAATATACGCCGACCATATGGGTGAGCGGCCGTTGCAAAGCCGCCAACGTGAAAGGTTGCAACTATTGGTTGATGGCGGTTGACAACGTTCCCGGTCAGGTAGTTGGCAGAACCTACGACGTGATCAGCTTCCTGATTCTCGATCAGAACGGCAAACGCGTTGCCTATGGCACCGGCAACGTTGTTGACGGTGATCTAAAAATCAGTTCGGCGAACTAATATCGCGGCAGCCAACAAAGCACAAGGAGTCCGAGCATGGATGAATATAACGCCTCGCGAAATGAACGAGTCGCAATCGCCGCGATTCTGGCATTGTGTCTAGTTTGCCTTAGCCTGCTTTCGTTTAGCGCCCACGCCGCATTGCCGAGCTTGCCGGGTCTGGAGTCGTATCCGCGTTCGGCGCAAGTCGTCCAGATACAACGTGGGCTTGAAGTCTTCCAGTTTCGTCCGCTCGTAACCGTGCGTACATTATCCAAGCGCGAGGCGGTCGCTGATCGCCTTATCGTCGTGTTTCAAAACAAAATTTCCGATGCCGATCAAAACGTAAGCCATTTGCGCGCCAATGCCCGTGGTGCGGGTCGAGCAATACCTCTTCTGAAGATCGGCCCCAAGGCGATCCTGGTCGACGTCACCGGCGCCAAATCTCTGGAGGAGGCTGCGCGTGCGTATAAGGCCGATTCTACGGTGCTCCATGCGAGCCCAGATTGGGTTATGGGCGCAACTGAAATACCGAACGATCCATTCGTCGGCAGCCAGGGTGGACTCAACACCATCCAGGCGCCCGCCGCATGGAATCGAACCCATGGCTCGGTCGGTGTCGTTATTGCGGTGTTCGATTCCGGAATCAATGAAGCCAATCTGGATTTGGCCGGAAAGGTCATCGCACGGAAAGACTTTACTGGATCGTCGTCCGGCGCGACGGATATTGCGGGTCATGGCACGCATGTCGCGGGCATCGCCGCCGCGTCCACCAATAACGTCATTGGTGTCGCCGGGGTTGGTTACGATAGCCGCTTACTCAACGTCAAAGTGTTGGACGACGCCGGGCGCGGTAGCGTCTCGATGCTGTTCAACGGCATTTATTGGGCTGCGGATAACGGTGCCCACGTGATCAACATGAGTCTTGCCAGCGATAGCGACGATTGCAGTACATCGTGGTGGGAAGACCTGTTCGACGTCGGCCGCAACGAACTGCGCGATTCCATCAACTATGCTTGGGACCGCAATATCGTATTGGTCGGCGCCGCCGGCAACAATGGCAAAAATCAACAACTATGGCCCGCGGCCTGTCCTAATGTCGTCGCGGTGGCTAACACCACCATCGGTGATGTTAAAGCCGCTTCGTCTAATTTTGGAGTGTGGGTTGATCTGGCGGCGCCGGGCTCGAGCATTTTTTCCACCGCCGTGCCTGGCGCGGCAAAATGTCAATCGGGCTTGGTCGGACAGTTTGCCAATTGTAGCGGCACGTCGATGGCGTCGCCGCATGTCGCAGGCTTGGCGGCCTTGGTGCGCGCGAGCTGCGATTTTTCTTTGGGCACTGACATTGTCGCGCGACTGACCAGCACCGCCGACGCCATTCCCGGTACCGGCAGTAAAGGGCAATTTGGCCGAATTAATGCGTTGCGCGCAGTGTGTTTTCCGATTCCGGGAAACGCTCGCATCGGCGCGGTGACCGCCGGCAGTATCCAACTGCTGTGGACCGATCGCACGCCCGGCGAAACGCGCTTCGAGATTACCCGACAGCCCGTGGGTGGCGCGCTCACGACGATCATTGTGCCTGCCAATACTACCAACTTCGTTCACAGCGGTTTGAGCGTGGGCGCAACGATCGACTATCGCGTGCGCGCTTGCGACGGTCTGGGTTGCTCTGGGTTGTCCAATGTCGCGCGTGGTCGAACCGGCGCAAAATTGTCGGTCGCGATTACCGGTCACGGCAAAGTCACGAGCATCCCTGCAGGAATCTCGTGTGGCAACGGCGCCACGGACTGCACGGAGGTTTACAACCCTGGTGCGTCAGTCAAACTCACGCCGACGCCGTTCGTCAATTTACTCAAGAATATCGAATGGGTATTCGATCACTGGGAAGGCGCATGCAGCGGCCAAAGTTTTATTTGTAGCGTCTCTATGACGGGCGCAAAATCCGCTCGGGCAGTTTTCGTCCTAGCGCCAGGCGGCGGAGTTTGATCTGATAATCAGCATCACCGCGATCGATTGGTCTGTCCAACGATCGCGCGCCGGCTCAACCTTTGGCGACTGGACGGGTTGAATCGGCGCACCATTCGCTCCAAGACCCAGGATAAAGTTTGGCGCCATTTAGGCCGGCAATTTCCATTGCAAATAAGTTATGACACGCGGTGACGCCGGAGCCGCATTGATTGATCACTTGGC
This sequence comes from Pseudomonadota bacterium, assembly GCA_031380185.1. Classification (GTDB taxonomy): domain Bacteria; phylum Pseudomonadota; class Gammaproteobacteria; order Burkholderiales; family JALYOK01; genus JALYOK01. The sequence continues at coordinate 6,573 of JANNFT010000438.1, read as the reverse complement.
TGGGTGATCTTGCGCCGAGCAAGGTGTCGAATTCTTGTTTAAGGGTAGTGGCGCGTTTGAACGTCCCGTCGCCATTGAGATTATGTTTGAACAAACGGTTAAGCGCGCCGGGGATATGTCCCGCAACGGGATCGATCGGTTCCGTTTCGCCGCGATAACGTTCCGGCGCGCGCGCGTCAATGACCAGCGCCGCAGGCTGTTTAATGTTGGCAAGTATAAAATCAGCGTCCGCCGTCATGCCGGTTTTTAGCTGCGCGACAAACCTAGCTGATTTTGCGCTTGGCGCGTTGCGCTCGATCGCGCGGCCTTCCGCCAACCATTTATTGATACCACCGTCCAATATGGCAATGTGATCATGGCCGAGCCAGCGCATGAGCCACCATAATCGCGCGGCGTAAGGTCCACCGGCATCATCGTAGGCGATGACTTGCTTGCCGCCATCGATGCCGATGCCGCCCATTTTTTTAGCGAACGTTTCGACGTCGGGCAGCGGATGACGACCGTTCTTGCCGGTCATTTTTCCCGACAAGTCTGCGTCGAGATGTAAAAAATGCGCGCCGGGAATGTGTCCGTCGGCATAAGCACGGCGGCCTTTTTCAAGATCCAACAGATCGTGGCGACAATCGCAGATGACGATGTTGGCGTCGAGCAATCGATCGGCGAGTTCTTCAGTCGTAATGAGTAATGCCGGCATGATTTTTCTTTCGCGAGAAGATGGCGCTTATTTTAGACTAACGGCCGGAGCTAGCAGATCCGAGTCTCCGACGCAACGAGCGAATGGCCCGAGGCCACGCAGTATCCATGCGGCTTCCACGGCAGCGTTATTTTTGATCGATAGTGATAGTGGGATCCCAAGCGGTTTCGTTTTGTTCCGCCAAACGCATATTGCAGTTTAAAACAAAAAACCGTGTGGGACCATCGTTTGGCCAACGCCGGGACAGCTTTTCGAATTGCACGGCGGCCGTTTGCAATTGTCCTTCGCGGTAATTTTTAAGCGCCGCCGCAAATTCTGTGAAGTTAGAATTCGCCGTCGACGGCGCTTGAGCGCTTATTAACTCGACGATGTCGAGGGATTGCGATTTTCCGGCGAGGCGAAAGCGGCCCAAAGGCCGTACAAATATATCGGCGACCGACTGGGTGACGTCGGCCGTTGCGAGCAGGGTTGTGTTCAGGGTTTTATTTAGTCCTTCGACCCGGCTTGCGGTGTTGACGATATCGCCGACGGCACGAAATTCAAGATGGCCGCCGCGCGCGCCCAGCGTGCCGACCGCAACTTCGCCTGCATGCAAACCGATGCGCGTTTCCAATTTCGGTCGATCGGGGTGGTTATTGAATTCGCTAAGCGCGTCGCGCATCGCCAGCGCGGCGCCGCACGCACGGCGGCGCAAATCGCCGCTCGTTTCCGATTTCGCCCAGAGTGCGAGCAGTGCGTCGCCACGCATGTCGGCGATGGTTCCACCATGTTTTTCGACCAGGCCATTGAGCAGCGAAAAATATTCGTTCATCAGTGTCGCCAACGCTTGCGGCGCCATCGTCTCCGACAATCGCGTATAGTTTTTGACATCGGTGGCCAGGCAAACCCCGTAGGCCAATTGGGTTTCCGGTCCGGCCGGCGCCGCGTCCGCGAGCGAGCGGTTCAGAACATCGGCTGGGACAAATTGTTTTGCAAGATTAATGACTTGTTCGCGCTGACGTTTGGCGAAGCGATATTTGAACAGCGTTGCCGAAAAAAATGCTAGCGGGAACAAGATCACCAAAGGCACGACAAGCGGCAACCAGGTTTGATCGTTAGCGAACATATGCCGCGCCCAAAGCAAATAAGCGGCGCTTGCGCATGCCAAACCAATCGCCGCGCGGTGTATCGAGAGCAAGCCGGCGAACGCCCCGGCAAGCGCACCCCATAGGCCGAAGAGCACCATCTGCCGCGATCCCGCGAGCGGCTTGAGGTCGGAACCGTCAAGCAGATTGGCGAACGCAGTCGCGGCAATTTCAACTCCGCTCAAGCGCAAACCGTCAGCCTGGGAATATACCGTGTGGTAGTCGTCACGAATCGCCTCGTAGTCACGCCATTTCGTCGCCAGATAGCCGATGAAGACGGCCTTACCATTGAATAGAGTTGGGTCGGCGAAGGCATTTTGGCTACCCGCCACGTTGTAATACGGGATGGTTTTAACCGTACGCGGCGGGCCATAGAAATTTAGAAAACGCGCCGGTTCGCCGCCATAAGTCAGTAGCAACGCGCGCAGAATTTGTTTTTCTCGCCGCGGCCAAAAGCGTTGAGCCTCTACGCTTTTCAAAGCGCGCTGTAGTAACGCCGGTTGCGCGCTGAAAATTTGGCGCAGTGCGGTTGCGGCCGGCTCCATCCCGGCGCTGGTCGATGCCTGAAGAGCCGCTCCCAGAGCGGGTTCCAGGCCGATTAGCATTTCTCGCAAGCGCGCTAGTTGGGTGCCGGCGAACACTTGTAACGCGGCGACAGGCATCGTCGCCCGTTCACCAACGTCCGACTTGAATGTCCAATAACCATCGACCCGCACCGGTTCCCGCGGCAAAACGAAAGTGGAGTTCAGCGTTGCCGCTTGATGCAGCAGCGATGTCGCGGATTGTAGTGCTTCTGATTGTGCGACCAATTTTTTCGCAAGCACGACGTTGTTCGCGTGGCCGATTGCAGCGGCGAACTCTGCGTCTTCCGCGTGACTTTCTTCGAAAAACAAATCGAACACAATCACGGCCGCACCCGCTTGGCGCAAGCGATCGACGGCTTGCGTGTGGAGCGTCCGCGACCATTGGGCTGGTTTTTCCGCTAAATTCAAGGCATCGGTCGTTTCGCTGTTGATGGCAAGTATGACCACGTCCGACGGCGCCGGCTGAGTGCCACGTAAAGCAAAATGCCACGGCAGGCCAAAGCGTTGTTCGAGGTCGCCCATGACCGGCAGCAGCGCGAGGATTACACCCAAACCACCAAGGACGAAGCCGAGCCTGCGACTTAAGTCGGCATCAAGATTCGTCCGAAGCTGACTACGTTCCATTAACCTAGAAACGGCAGTTGGACGGGGTGGAGTGTGCGGTTATGGGGGTGCAGGGCAAGGCGCGGCGAGGCGGAATGGTTGTTCCATTGCAACGAGTTGCAACGCCGCTCGGCGCCCTCAGAACCGTGCAATCCGCCCCGTAGCGACCTCTCACCAAACGGGTGAGCGTAAAATTTAAGAAGCATTTAGTTAGAATCATGATGTTGCATCCCCGACGAAGCGGTCAACTACCGTTTCTAGGTTTAATCCCATGTTATTGCGTATTTTCTTCTAAAACGGCAAAAAATACCCGCCTGCTGAAACTCACCAATTTTTTTGCAATCCCCCTCAACTCCCACTTGGTCAGGTAGGGTTTTTAGGTAACTAATTGCGCTACATTACAGCACACGCAAGGTCTTTGCGCGGCAGGTGCACCAATATTTCAGGTGGCGCACTGAATCGAGCAGAGAATTTTTCGAACTGGGGAGTTCTGCCATGGCTGTGATCGCAGTAACAAGTGGGATGGGGACGGGCGTGAAATATGTCGCCGAGCAAATCGCGCGTCGGCTGGGTATGGAACTGGTGCATCGGGAAATTTGTCCGGCTGGGCTGGAAACCGTAGCCACGACCCTGGAGCGCAGGGAGTCGCGTTGGGAAACGGGCCTGGCGCGACTGAGCGCGTCGCGTCACGCCGATGGGTTAGGCGAATTGGAAGCGTTGTGCCGGTTGGCGCAGCGCGGCAATGTCTTGATCTGTGGCGCCACACCGTTGCATTTTCTTAGTGACGTAACCCATGTGACCAAGATTCGCGTTCGCACCACCATGGCGCTGCGCGTTCGGCGCATCATGGCTTGCATGGGCGCCGATGAACCAGACCTGGCGCTGGAAAAGATACTGCAAAGTGATCGACGCCAGTGCGAAACATTGCAGCGACTATTTGGGATCGATGACTCGGAGAATCCGAACCTCTACGACGCGGTCATCGACACGGGACGGGAACCCGCGGAAACCTGCGCATTTCAAATCGCGAAACTGGCCGTTCGACAAGGCGATATTGCCGCGCCAACACGTTGGAGGACATTTGACGCGATGCTCGATCAAATTCGCGGCGTCCGCGCCAATCTGAACGAACTATCCGGCGCCGGTGGCGTCGAGACAACGAATTGCTGATGACAACCCCCTCTTTTCACGCTATTGCAGTCGCGCCTATACTATGCGATCGCTTAACCTGCGGGGATAGGCTTGAAATGAGCGCTGGTGGGGGAAACTGGCCATGAAACGGGCAGCGATTGTCGCCCATATTCGACACCTTTGCTGTCTCGGCTTAGGCGCCGAAGCGATCATGCCGGCGCTGCTGAAGTCTTTGCACGATTTGGTCGCGTCGGATTCGAACGCGTTTTTCTGGGTCGACCAATACGACGAGATCACCAATTTTTGCGCGGAGAAAATATTGCCGGCCGAGGTAATGCGCTTGTATTTTCGCGAGTTTTACGATCGTCAAGGCGATGGCTTTCGCAGCACGATAATACACACTGCCCAACGCCAGCACGGGATCGATCGCGCGACACGTGAAACCAGTTTCTATAAAAGCGACTATTACAATTTAGTGTGGCGCGAGCACCTGAACGCTCACCACGCCATGTATGCCGTGATTCAAGAACACGGTTGTCGCATGGGTCAACTGAGTCTGTACCGAACCATCAACGACAAAGGGTTTAGCGGGATGGACGAGGAGCTTCTTGACCAGGTCACCCACTACATCGCCCATGCAATCGCTGCGGTACCCACAACTGGGGGCAAACACAGCGAATATTTCGACACTAAGCGCGTCGGCATGATCATTCTCAATGCGCAAGGCGAAACCCAGCACTTGTCGGAGGAAGGTAAGCGGCTGCTATTTTTAGCCAGCTATCCGACAATTTCGCGGCAATCATTGATGACGACCGAAGGCGAAACGGTGCCGGCGGCGCTGAAGCAGGTCGCTCAACATTTGCAGGCGATCTTTAGCGGGAAGAACTCGCCGCCACCGGTTTGGTATATCGAAAATTGCTGGGGGCGCTTCGCGTTTCGCGCTTTTTGGCTCGACGCCGAACGCGGAATGGATCACGGACTCATTGGTGTGACCGTTCAGCAGCAAGAGCTTTTGCCGTTAAAGTTGCTCGGTCAATTGGCAAGCCTGAGGTTATCGGACAAGCAAAAACATGTGATTTTGATGTTGGCCGACGGCGCGTCTTATGGTGACATCGCCGTGCAACTCAACATTTCGACCAATACCGCCAACTACCACGTCAGGCAGATTTACGACCGGCTACAAGTCCATAGCCGCAATGACTTGCTGAGCAAAGTTTTGCTTGGCTCGCCGAATCACTCACTTGACGTCGATTAAGCAGGCGACTCCTGATCTTCTGCTGCTTTTCTCTTGTTCATCATGCTGGCGAGGACAATTCCAATTTCGTATAAGACCCAAATCGGAACGGCCAACATGAATTGTGAAATGATATCGGGCGGCGTAAACACCGCGCCGATGATGAACGCGCCGACAATGACGTACGGCCGTATTTCACGTAGCTTCTCTACGGTGACCAGCCCCATTCGGACCAAAATAATAACGGCGACCGGTGTTTCGAACGTGACGCCGAACGCCATAAAAAGTGTCATGACGAAGCTTAGGTAACTGTTGATATCGGTCATCATGGCGACACCTTCCGGCGTATAGCCCACGACGAATTTGAACACCATCGGGAAGACGGCGAAATAAGCGAACGCCATACCAAGAAAAAACAGCAGGGTGCTGGTTACGATCAACGGCATTGCGAGCTTCTTCTCGTTCTGGTACAAACCCGGTGCGACGAACGCCCAAACCTGGTAGAGCACAATCGGCAAGGCAATCAAGAACGACACCATCATCGCGACTTTCATCGGTACGAAGAAGGCGCCGGTGACATCGGTCGCGATCATGTGTGAACCAACCGGTAACTTCGCGATCAGTGGCGTGGCGAGCAAGGTGTACAGATCGCGGGCGAAATAGAAGCAGGGCAAAAACGCGATGCCGACCGCGATCAGGGCACGTAACACGCGATCGCGAAGCTCGACCAGATGCGATATGAAAGTTTCTTGTTGCTCGCTCATGGCTGGGCGAGGCGCTTAAGCATTACCGGAAGCTGTTTGCACCGGTGCGCCTACCTTCGTCGCTTCAGATGAATCCAACTGAAGCTCAAGTTGTGGAGAGGGCTCCGGCGCGGGTTCCACCGGCGTCGGTCGCGAAACCGAGATTTGGTTCGCAGGATGGTCGGAAGCCGCGGCGGCGATATTGGCCTGGCCCAGCGCGTTAAGCCCGCCAAGCCCGTTAGCCATGTTTGCGCCAACCGCATTGGAAATTGAGTTCACTTCGCTTTGCGCGTCCGCCATATTTTTGCGCAAACCCGATTCGATTTCGCTACCGGCGCTTTCAATTTCTGAACGAAGGTTCTTGAGATCCTTAAGTTGCTCGAACTCTTCCATCTCTAGGCTTATATCGGCTTTCACGCCCGCAACGTAGCGCTGCATACGGCCCAGCAGAATTCCCGCC
>JANNFT010000437.1:0-13558 GCA_031380185.1 Pseudomonadota bacterium | reverse complement strand
CGTTGATAAATGTACCGCGCGACTTCGACATTTTCTCGCCGTCGACGGTGACGAAGCCATGGACGAAGATGTTGGTTGGCAGGCGTAAGCCGACGAATTTCAGCATCGCCGGCCAAAACAATGTATGAAAATAAAGTATGTCTTTGCCAATGAAATGCACCATCTCGGATTTCGAATCAGGCTGCACCAAAGCGTCGAAGTCGATGCCCTGCAAGCCGCACCAGTGCTTGAAGCTGGCCAGGTAGCCGATCGGCGCGTCGAGCCAGACGTAGAAATATTTGCCCGGTGCACCGGGACTTTCGAAACCAAAATACGGCGCATCGCGGGAAATATCCCAATCGTTTAAACCCGCGGAAAACCACTCCGACGCCTTGTTTGCCACCTCGCTTTGCAAGCGTCCCGGCGCTTGGGTCCAGTCCTTCAAGAATTCGATGCAACGCGGGTCGGACAGTCGAAAAAAATGATGTTCCGATTGCTTCATCACCGGTTTTGCGCCGGTGATCACCGAATACGGATTCTTCAAATCCGTCGGCGCATAAACCGCGCCGCAAACTTCGCACGAATCGCCGTATTGATCCTTCGCACCGCACTTCGGACATTCGCCTTTGATATAGCGATCCGGCAGAAACATGCGTTTCACCGGATCGTAAAATTGCTCGATGGTTTTTTTCGCAATGAGGCCATTGGCATTCAACCTTTTATAAAACATTTCAGCCAGCTCGCGGTTTTCCGGCGAGTGGGTGCTGTGCCAATGATCGAAGCTAATATGAAAATCCGCCCAGTCGCGCTTATGCTCCTCACCGATACGCGTCACCAATTGTTCCGGCGTAACGCCTTCGCTTTCCGCTTTGAGCATGATCGGCGCACCGTGGGTATCGTCGGCACAAACGAAATGCACTTCGTGACCGTGCATGCGCTGGGTACGCACCCAAACATCGGCCTGGATATATTCCATGATGTGACCGATGTGAAACGACCCGTTTGCATAAGGCAAAGCGGTGGTGACGAGGAATTGCTTTTTCATATTGATCGAATTCTAGGCAAGGGCGAATTGTAGCAAAGCCCTGCGGGAAACTGTAATGATGACGAGTCGAACTGTTAAAATAGTATGTTCAGTTCAATTAAGGAATTCGCATTTCATGGCCATCACCGAAGCCGCCGTCCGCACCGCCTTAGCCGATTTGATCGATCCGAATACCGGTAAAACCTACGCGGCGGGAAAAGCGATCAAGAAAATTGTCGTAAACGGCAACGATGTGATTGTCAGTATCGTTCTTGCGTACCCAGCGAAAAGCGTGTTTGAGGAAATCCGCGCCGTGTTTGCAAAACAACTGGCGGGCATGCCGGGCATAGGTCAAGCCGACATTGGCGTAGAAAGCCTAATAGTCGGACACGCGGTTCAGACCAACGTGAAACTCATCCCGGGCGTGCGCAATATCATCGCGGTGGCGTCGGGTAAAGGCGGCGTCGGCAAGTCGACCACGGCCGTAAATCTTGCCCTCGCGCTCGCGGCTGAAGGCGCAAAGGTAGGCATGCTCGATGCGGACATTTACGGGCCGTCGCAACCAACCATGCTCGGGCTTTCAGGAAAACCAGAAACCGTCGATGGCAAAACCATGGAACCAAAAGTCAATCACGGCATTCAAGCCATGTCGATCGGATTTTTGGTCGATGCGGAAACGCCGATGGTATGGCGCGGTCCGATGGTCACGGGCGCGTTGGAGCAGTTATTGCGCGACACCAATTGGAAGGATTTGGACTATCTCGTAGTCGATCTGCCACCGGGCACCGGCGACATTCAACTCACGCTTGCGCAACGCGTGCCAGTAACAGGCGCCGTGATCGTCACCACGCCACAAGACATCGCTCTGCTCGACGCACGTAAGGGACTCAAGATGTTCGAAAAGGTCAACGTTCCTATTCTTGGCATCGTCGAAAACATGAGCACGCACATCTGCACCAACTGCGGCCATGAGGAACACATCTTCGGCGCCGGCGGCGGCGAACGGATGGCTAAAGATTACAACGTGGACGTGCTCGGCTCACTACCCCTAACCTTACAGATTCGCGAACAAACCGATTCCGGAACACCGACAGTGGTCGCGGACCCCGATGGCGAAGTGGCGAAAATATATAAACAAATCGCCCGGCGCGTCGCGGTTAAGATCGGCGAATTGCAAAAGGACATGACGTCAAAGTTTCCGAATATTGTGATTCAGAATACCTAATGTCAGCCCGGTTGCCTCACAAATTTTGAATAGTTTGAAAACCACCGGACTTATTCTCGCAGGCGGACTAGGTCGACGCATGGGTGGCGTCGACAAGGGACTTGCGTTGTTTAACGGGCGTCCGATGATCGCCAGCGTGATTGAGCGCTTGCTTCCGCAAATCGATCAACTTTTAATCAATGCAAATCGGAACATTGAAGACTACAGCCGCCATGGGTTTCGTGTCGTTGCTGATGCGATCGAAGGTTTCGCGGGCCCGCTCGCAGGATTGGAACGGGGCTTGGCCGAGGCCGCGCATGAGCTGGTAGTGACCTGCCCTTGCGACTCGCCGTTCTTGCCGATGGACTTAGTCGCGCGGCTTAAATCCGCGCTGGACTATCACGCGACCGATCTAGCGGTCGCAAAAACCGGAACGCAGGCGCACCCGGTATTCTGTTTGGTGCGCCGTTCCGCACATCGGCATCTGCGAGATTTTCTCGTAGCGGGCGGCAGAAAAATTGACACGTGGTATTCGACGTTAAACACCGTTGAGGTGAGCTTTGACGACGAAGCGGAAGCCTTCAGCAACATCAACACTGCGCGCGAGCTCAAAGATCTAGAGCGGCGCGGCTAGGAAACTAGGGTTGGTAGCCGGGAATCATGGTGTGATCGGGCGCGTCGATTTGTTCCGGCTCTAGGTAGGTTTCGGCAAATTTGAGATAGACTTTCTCGCGCACAAACACATCGAAAAGGTCGGGATCTATGTGCCCATTGAGTCGAAATTTTCCCATGATTACTAACGATTCTGACAGGGTATTCGCCGATTTATAGGGACGGTCATTCGCCGTCAGCGCCTCGAAAATATCGGCGATCGCCATCGAACGCGCTTGGACCGACATCTGATCCCCGCGCAAGCCGCGTGGATAGCCTTTGCCATCCATGCGCTCATGATGGCCACCCGCATACTCTGGCACTTTTTCCAAATGTTTTGGCCACGGTAAGGCTTCCAACATGTCGATAGTCGCAACAATATGGTGATTAATCGTCGCCCGTTCTTCCTGTGTCAGCGTGCCGCGATCGATGTTTAGATTCTTAACCTCATCCTCGGTCAAAAATGCTTGTGTTACGCCAGCCGCGTCGGCATAAGTGTAGTCTGCAATTTTCGCAATTCGCTTATGGTCTTCCAAACTCATGCGCTCGCTCCCCCTATTGGCTCCGTGTAAGAATTTGCGATCGTCTTGCAATTGCGCGAGCGCCGCTTCTAACGCTGCTCGAATATTCTCACCATTCTTTTTATTTACTGTCCGGATTTGAGCAGCGTCGTTCATGGCATTCAATTTGAGATCCCGTATTAAGATCTCAAAACGCGTGTCGATCAGTGCGATCCGATCAAAGATGGTCGAAAGCTTGGTTGCTTTATCGATCACATGAACCGGTGTCGTGATCTTCCCACAGTCATGCAATAAACCGGCGAGTTTGAGTTCATAGCGGTCTTTGTCGGTCATGCGAAAATCTGACAATGGTCCGTATTCTGCATTGTGTGCCGCTTCAGCGAGCATCATCGTCAACTCCGGAACGCGCGAACAATGGCGGCTGGTATGGGGCGACTTTTCGTCAATCGCCTTGTTGATCAGTCCCACAAAGGATTCAAACAGCTCCTGAAGTTGGCTGATCAACGACCGGTTCGTCAGCGCGATGGCTGCCTGCGACGTCAACGCTTCGGTGAATTGCTGATCGGCTTGGCTAAACGGAATAATGGCTTGGGTGACACGGTCGCGAGAATTGATTAACTGCAACACGCCGATGATTTCACCTTGGTGATTTTTCATCGGGACGGTAAGAAACGACAATGAACGATAGCCGGTTTGCTCGTCAAATGCGCGCGTACCGGAAAAATCGAATCCCTGTGTGGAATAGGCGTCGGCAATGTTGACTGTTTCGTCCTTCAATACTGCATAGGAAGCGACATTGGAAAGGTTAGGTTTACCGGCGGAATCGTACAGCGCCAGAGGCGAAATTGCGACCGGTACACCACTCGTCCCGCCCATGGCGACGCTCAGCGAATCAGTGCGAACGATTTCAAACACGAGTTCTTTGTCGGGCGTTACTCGATACATTGTGCCGCCATCGGCATTGGTAATTTTTTGCGCCGCATTGAGAATCGTCTCCAGTAGACGATCTATATTTTGCTCGCTAGAAAGATCTTTACTAACGCTCGTGAGGTAGTGCAGTCGATCGGATACATCGCCATCGAATTCAATCAAACCGGTTTTGCTATCTAGGCTGGTTGGGTTCACGATCGTAAAATATTTAGAGATTCGGCGGCGATTTTAACGAAGTGAATACGTGCGGAAACGCGGTGAGAAGGCGCTCGACTACTTGATACAAACGGCGCGAACCTGCGCGATATCTGTGATGCCCATTAGGATCTTTTCAATACCGTCCTGCTTCAAGGTGCGCATCCCTTCTGCCAACGCAATCGCGAAAAGCTCGGCTACTCGCGCTTTTTCTTGAATGGCTTTCTTCACCGCATCACTACCGACCATCAATTCATGTAGCGCGATCCGGCCACGATATCCAGTGCCACCGCAGGCGTCGCAGCCGACCGGGATTTGCAGGGTAAATTCACCTTTTTCGTTAGCAAAATCTTTGACCCAATCTTCATAAACTTTGCGGAAGGACCCTTGCGGATCGCTCTTCCAATCCGTCGTATTGGTCAATTCTTCGCAGTACTCGGTCAGCAGTCGTTTGATTTCGTCTTGAGTGGCGATCTGAGGTTTCTTGCAATTGGCGCACAAGCGTTTTGCCAAGCGCTGCGCCAGGATTCCAAGAATCGCATCAGCGAAGTTGAATGGATCCATACCCATGTCGAGCAAACGCAAAATACTTTCCGGCGCACTATTCGTGTGAAGAGTCGAGAACACCAAATGTCCCGTGAGCGATGCTTCGATGCCGATCTGCGTAGTTTCCTTATCTCGCATCTCACCAACCATAATTACATCAGGATCAGCACGCAAAAATGCACGCATCGCCGTAGCGAAATTGAGCCCAGCCTTATTGTTCATTTGCACCTGACGCAATCCCTTTTGCGTAATCTCGACAGGATCTTCGGCAGTCCAGATCTTCGTCTCAGGCGTATTGATGTGTTTTAGTACTGAATGCAGCGTCGTCGTTTTACCAGAACCGGTCGGTCCGCAGCAAAAGAACAAGCCATAAGGTTTACTCGTGACTTTCTTTAGATTTTCCTCATTGCGTTTGGATAAGCCTAACTTTTCCAACGGCAATGGCTCCCCAGCCGCCAGAATACGCATTACCACATCTTCTAGTCCCCCGGCGGTCGGAATGGTTGCAACACGCAACTCGATATCAAGGGGGCCATATTTCCTGAATTTAATCTTGCCATCCTGCGGCCTACGGCGCTCGGAAATATCCAGATCGCACATAATCTTAAGGCGCGTAACCAAGGGTGCACGATAACTCGCCGGCACCTCGATATACAACATTAGCGATCCGTCTTTTCGAAAACGTATTTCAGTTTTATTCTTGCCCGGATACGGCTCGATATGAATATCGGAAACGCCTTGGTTATAGGCATCGATAATGACCTTGTTGACAAACTTAACGAGCTCATTGTCAGATGCAGCGGAGACGTCTTCCGGAGCCAGTGCGTCGTCGCCGCCGTCTTGTTCCATACCCGACAACATGTCATCGATCGACCCGCCACCGGTAGAACCGTCGGAGAAAAACTGATCCAAGGTCTGAACAAATTCCCGTTGCGTCGTGACCTTATAGACAAGTTTGTTCTTTACGAAAACGTTTCTTGCGACGTGCGACGCCTTAATTTTTTCCGGGTCCGTCGTCATGATGACGATGCCATCTCGATTTTCTTCGACCGGGAGCCATTGCGCACTCGCGGAGTACTCACGTTTAATATTACGCAACAGATCCATCGGCCGAACGCGATCGGATTTGTACGGCTCGTGAGCGACCTGGAAGAATTTGGCGAGCGCCTGACCAAGCACGGACGACTTGATCTGGAATTCCTCGATCAACACTTCTTCGATATCGATGTTCTTGCGCCGCGCTGATCGCGCTGCTAGGTCGAGTTCACCGGCCGAAATGACATTGTCGGAAACGAGGAAGTCATATTTCGTACCGATCTGAGCCGTCGGTTGCCGCGGGCGAAACGCTGAGGCTAAAACTTTTGCAAGCTCAGAAATTCGAGCCAGCTCACCATCCTGAAACGCGACACCCGACAATGTGTTAATTAGTTGAAGTACGCCGAGCAGTTGCGGCCGCTCGTCACCACTTAGGACCGGCGCGAGCAACATCTGCTTGGAACGATAACCGGTGCGGCGATCCACCTCTTTTAAAAAATGTAGTCTAGGATTGTATTTTTTTAGCTCGTTCTCATCGTAGACATCGTTTACTTTGAAAACCGCCTTGTGGTAGGCGCAGTATCCCGCAACACTGGTTTCCGTAATTGGAAGCTTCAGGTCTTTGAATGACGTCAGGCCGGTTTTAACGCGGGAGATGAGTGATGATTTATCATCCGTTATGGTATAGACGGTAAGACGGTCCGCCTCGAACATCTCGCAGACCTCTTTGCCCAAGTCCACCATAAATTCGTCGAGCGTCATTGCAGCAAGGGCGCGATCACTTATCCACTGTAATTTTTTTGCAAATTCTCCCCGGGCATTCGAATCCGAATCGCCGCCTGCAGTAGTGCGTTTTGGCTCAAGTACGGCACTCATTTCGACCCTACCCTAAGCAGCTAGACTGACTAGCATAGTCGTTTTTGTTTTCAACACAAGGCTTGTAATCATTTATGACAAATCCCTTTGTTTGCTTTGGCTCGCAGGGTGCGGAATTCTCTACCGCGCAAGTCAAAAACGGCAACCTTATACCTTAAAGTTCAAATACCTGACCGTGGACAAGCCGCCGGGGCTCAAAACTTGCGACAGCCGCCGTGATTTCCGCCATGATCGAATCTTCCTCGCCCGGTTTCATGTGGGTAATATATATCTCCGCACTGCCGATAAATTTTTTCAATTCTGATGCTAACCGCAGCGGATAAAGATGCTTTGATGCGTCCGCTACGGCTTGATCGCGATTGGCGAAAGCCGTCTCGATCAAAACGTAGCGCAAATTTTTGCAGTCGTTTGCAGCCTGCCACAATGCATCGCTGGCGCTGGTGTCGCCACTAAAAATCAAACTACTATTACCGCTGTCAATTCGGTATCCAACGCTCGGCACCACATGATTTGAGGCAACCGAGCTAATTGTCCGACTACCTAGTTTTACCTCGGCTCCGATCACCATCGATTCGAACTTGAGGTAAGGTTGCTCTGGACTTGGGATCCGCGTGAAATCAGGCCATATGCGCCAGTTAAAAATATGCTCCTTAAGGGCTCGAATCGTTGCGTCAAGCGCGTGTACCAGCAGCGGGGTATTTCGGGCGCTTCCAACGGTGTCGACAATCCACGGAATAGCGGCAACATGATCGAGGTGAGAATGAGTTAAAAAAACATGATCGATCTTGGCTAATTGCGTAAGAGTGAGGTCCGTTGCACCGGTACCGGCGTCGATCAGAATATCATCATCGACCAGGAACGATGTGGTTCTTAAGTTTGCCCCTACTCCGCCGCTACACCCCAGAACCTCAAACCTCATTTAGGCGTCGGCCATTGGTTATTGTGCTGCGCTCATAAAAAACTCCATCTTAATTCCCGCGATCTCGATGATATCGTGGTCGACTAAGGGATGCGCCTGGACACTTAAATTAACGCCGTTCAGAGCCGGAAATGTAGATCCCTCCACATGCGTAAGAAAGTAACCCGTAGGACGTTTAGTGATGACCGCCACCTGGACTCCGGGCTTTCCGAGGGTGGTCAGTGTCTTGGTTAATTCCATAACGCGACCGGCGTTACCCCCGTTTAGAATTTGGATCGATGCATTTGCTGCGAGCGCCGCCGCTGGCGCTTGAGGGCTAGCCAGGCTTACGGGCCGCGTCGTCGCCGTGCCGGTAAAGGTCTGTTTGCCAACCAACGTATCGCTACCTACCTGCTTAACATCGGCAATCGGCGTCGCCGCGACTGTCGATGGTCGGCGCATCACCATAGTCTTTTCAAAGTCCTCTGCAGTGGTCGCGCTTGGTGTATCGTTCAGATACTTCAATCGGTGCTTTCCAAGCTCGATTACATCGCCATTTTGCAAAAAATGCTTCTTGACCATTTGGCCGTTAACCAGTGTGCCGTTTGTACTACCCAGATCTTCCATAAATGAATCACTGAGGATCGTAATGACGGCAGCGTGCTCGCTGCTCACCGCAAGGTTATCGATCTGAATGTCGTTATGGGGTTTGCGTCCGATCAGTACGCGTTCCTTACTGAGGAAATACTCCCCTAGAACGGCGCCATCGAGACTTAATACCAGTTTTCCCGCCATCTTAATTTCCTCGTGAACTAAACCAGGACTTCATTCGCGCCATCCACCCGCGGTTTGCGGGGAAGGCTTGTAATACTTTTACCAGTACTACCGAGACATTATCACGACCGCCGTTGTCATTCGCTGACGAAACCAATTGCTCCGCTAACAACGTTAAATTCGATTTCAACGCCAGCAAAGTCAGGCGAATTTCATCATCATCCACCATATCGTTCAAGCCATCCGAACAGATCAAGTAAATATCGCCAGGCATCACCGCGTGACTGTGAATCTCGGCTTCGACCTCGGGATCGATTCCAAGAGCCCGCGTCAACAAATTTTTGTTGCGCGATTTACGCGCATCTTCCTTGCTGATCAATCCGCCGTCGATCTGCTCTTGCAACAGCGAATGATCTTTTGTGATCTGATCCAAAACGTCGCCACGCAACCGATACACACGCGAATCGCCGATGTGCCCAACGGTTAACTGATTGTCGTAAAACAAACCGGCAACCAGCGTCGTGCCCATACCGGCACATTGCGGTTCGTTTTGCGCTTTCTCAAAAATCGCCCAGTTCGCTCTTTCGACTTGCTCCTGCAAGGAACGACCGGCGACTTCAGCGCTATTTGCGACGCCTCGCTGATTCGCAGTTAGTCCACGCCAGGCACGGCTCAGACCTTCGACAATAATGCGCGCCGCCATACCACTTGCGACTTCGCCCGCGTTATAACCGCCCATGCCATCCGCTAACAGCACCACACCAATTTCACTTTCGTGGGCAACAAAATCTTCATTGTGCGAGCGAACCTTTCCCGGATC
This sequence comes from Pseudomonadota bacterium, assembly GCA_031380185.1. Classification (GTDB taxonomy): domain Bacteria; phylum Pseudomonadota; class Gammaproteobacteria; order Burkholderiales; family JALYOK01; genus JALYOK01. The sequence goes on along the minus strand of JANNFT010000437.1, from coordinate 4,105 downwards.
CGTTCGGCTTATAATTTCGATTGCGCTCCTTATTGTCATTCTCAGTACGAATCCTACACGCTGCGACGGCACAAAATTTTTCGCTTACGAAAAAGCGAACTCGTTTTAGTTGTTCGTAAAATCTTAAAATATCGTCCTTCAGTACTTCCGGTTAGGCCACAAAATCTTTATAATACAGCGATCTAATCTACGCAGACCGAAGCACTTCATGCGATCCATGAAGTTGCCGCCATGATAAGCACAAAAACCCTGCGCTACCCGAGCAGATGATTTCAACTCCGACACGGTGTTTGACTCCACGCGGCAAGCACATAGCAGCTCTTTCCTTAAACTTAATAACCCTTTAATGTCGTTATTTCGTATTTACCTTTAGTTTAGCGCAAATGTATATGTTTTTTCAACATAAATCTAGTATATCCTTTTACCAAATTGACGTGATTGGTTCTCTAAGCGACATTCGTTCGACGTTTCGCAATAGTTAGGAGATTCTATGTCCGCCGTGCCAGATTTTGACCAAAATGAAACGCAAGAATGGCTTGACGCACTTGATGCGGTTATCGATCGCGAAGGCCCCGAACGTGCCCATCAACTCATCGGGTTGCTCACGGACAAAGCGAGACGTTCCGGCGCCTCGATCCCCTACAGCGCCAACACCGCATATATAAACACGATTCCTCCCCACATGGAGGAGCGCTCCCCCGGTGATGCCGCGCTGGAAGAGCGGATTCGCTCGATCTGCCGCTGGAACGCTTTGGCCATGGTGGTTCGAGCGAACAAAAGCGACGACGAGCTTGGCGGCCATATCGCAAGTTTCGCGTCGGTCGGAACATTGTTTGGCGTAGGGTTTAATCATTTTTGGCGCGCACCGAGTCACGACCACGGCGGTGACTTGGTCTATTTCCAAGGCCATTCGGCGCCGGGCATCTACGCTCGTGCCTTTCTCGAAGGCCGACTAACGCAAGAGCAGCTCAATAACTTCCGCCGCGATGTGGACGGCAAAGGCGTCACGTCTTATCCGCATCCGTGGCTGATGCCGGATTTCTGGCAGTTCCCGACAGTGTCCATGGGCTTAGGACCGCTGATGGCGATCTATCAAGCCCGCTTCATGAGATATCTGCACAATCGCGGTATCGCTAACACGGAAAATCGCAAAGTCTGGTGTTTCTGCGGCGATGGCGAGATGGACGAGCCGGAGTCCCTCGGCGCCATAGGCATGGCGCAGCGCGAAAATCTCGATAACCTAGTCTTCGTCGTCAACTGCAATTTGCAGCGCCTTGATGGCCCGGTGCGCGGCAATGGCAAAATTATTCAAGAGTTGGAGGGGGATTTTCGTGGCGCCGGCTGGAATGTCATCAAGGTGATCTGGGGATCTTACTGGGATCCACTGCTAGCTCGCGATAAAGACGGCGTGTTGCAAAAAATCATGGAGGAAACCGTCGACGGCGAGTATCAAAATTACAAAGCCAACGACGGCGCCTACGTACGTAAGCATTTTTTCGGCAAACATCCGAAAGCGTTGGAATTGGTATCGCGCATGACCGACGAAGACATCTGGCGCCTCAATCGTGGTGGCCACGATCCGCACAAAATTTATGCCGCTTACGCCGCCGCAACGAAACATAAAGGCCAACCGACCGTCATCCTCGCCAAGACCGTAAAAGGTTACGGCATGGGCGCCATCGGCGAAGCAAAAAATACCACGCACCAGCAGAAAAAAATGGACGTGGAAGCGCTGAAAAAATTCCGCGACCGTTTCAATGTGCCAATTCCCGACGACAAAATCGCCGACGTGCCGTTCTACAAACCGGCCGATGACGATCCCATCACCGTATATCTGCAAGGACACCGCAAAGCTCTCGGCGGGTACTTGCCGGCGCGCCGCCAGTCCGCGCCCGCTCACAAAATCCCGTCGTTGGAAACATTCGAGGTGCTGCTGAAGAGCACGCAAGAGCGCGAAATTTCCACCACCATGGCCTTCGTGCGCATGCTCACCATGCTCACCCGCGACAAGGAGATCGGCAAGTTCGTCGTGCCCATCGTTCCTGACGAAGCGCGCACTTTCGGTATGGAAGGTTTGTTCCGCACCCTCGGCATCTATTCGTCCCAAGGCCAACTCTACACGCCGGTCGATAAGGATCAATTGCTCTATTACCGCGAAGACAAAGCGGGACAAATTTTGGAAGAAGGCATCAACGAAGCCGGCGCGATGTCGTCGTGGATCGCCGCCGCGAGCGCCTACTCGAATCACGGCGTCAACATGATTCCATTCTACATTTACTATTCGATGTTCGGCTTCCAGCGCATCGGCGATTTGGCTTGGGCGGCGGGCGATATTCAAGCGCGCGGCTTCCTGCTCGGCGGCACGGCGGGACGCACCACGCTCAACGGCGAAGGTTTGCAACATCAAGATGGCCAAAGCCATTTGCATGCGTCCTTCATTCCCAATTGCATTTCCTACGATCCGACCTTCTCCTACGAAGTTGCGGTGATCATCCACTACGGCATGAAACGCATGTACGAGAGGCAGGAAAACGTTTTCTACTACCTGACATTGATGAACGAGAACTACGTTCATCCGGAAATGCCGAAAGGCGCCGAAGAAGGCATTGTCAAAGGGATGTACCTGCTACAAACAGGCGCCGCGAAATCGAAAGCGCCGCGGGTCCAGTTGCTCGGCTCCGGCACGATCTTGCGCGAAGTGATCGCCGCCGCTGAATTACTGAAGAAAGATTGGGGCGTGGAATCGGATATTTGGAGCGCGCCGAGCATCAATGAGCTACGCCGAGAGGCGCTTGACTGCTCGCGCTGGAACATGCTGCATCCAGAAGCCACGCCACGCATACCTTACGTGACAGCATGCCTGAAGAACCAATCCGGACCTGCCATTGCAGCCACCGACTATATGAAATCCTACGCCGATCAGATACGCGAATTCGTACCCGGCCGCTATGTCGCGTTAGGCACCGATGGCTTTGGACGTTCCGACAGCCGCAAACAATTGCGCAAATTCTTCGAGGTTGATCGTCACTTTGTAACGCTTGCCGCTTTGAAGGCGTTGGCCGACGAAGCCACGATCAAGGCCGGCGTCGTTAGCGATGCCATCAAGAAATACGACATCGATCCCGAAAAAGACAATCCGCGCTTGGTTTAAGCGCCTCCTAAAATGCGCGATGCTTCTCCCCTCCCCTACCTCTCTCCCCGAAAACGTGGCGAGGGAATGCCCCCGCTCCCGCTTCTGCGGGAGCGGGTTGGGGTGAGGGGAGAAACGCATGATTAGTAAGCTCGAGTCATTCAGTTGAGAAGCGACGTCGAAGATATCTATCCCCAATCCCCTATAATGCTAGCCATTAGCTTGTTCGAATATTTATCGGAATCCAAATGAGCAACTTAGTTGAAATAAAAGTCCCTGACATCGGTGATTTCAAAGACGTCGAGATCATCGAAATATTAGTGAAGGCCGGTGAGACGGTGCAAAGTGATGCCAGCGTATTAGTGCTGGAATCGGATAAAGCGACCATGGAAATCCCGTCGCCTTCCGCCGGCACCGTTAAGGAATTGAAAGTCAAAGTGGGTGACAAAGTGTCCCAAGGCACGTTATTCATGATGCTCGAAACAACAGCCGCCGAGCAGCAGGCTAAAGCAGTAGCGCAAAGCGCGATTGAGCGCGCGGCAGTTGTCACGGCGCCGGTTAAAGACGCGCCGGCGGCGCCCGCTTTCGATGCTTCACGCACGATCATCAGCGCGCCGCCAGCGGCCGTAATCGCAGCCGCGCCCAGCTCCGAAGGCAATCCCCACGCCAGCCCGTCGGTACGCAAATTCGCCCGCGAACTCGGCGTTGATTTAAGCGCCGTGACCGGCACCGCCGGCAAAGGCCGCATCACCAAAGAAGACGTGCAAGGTTTCGTCAAACTGGCGATCGCCGGTGGCGGCCAAGCGTCTAATCGCGGCACAAGCAGTAGCGTCAACTTCGCGCCGAACTTACCCGATCTACCGAATGTAGATTTCACTAAATTCGGCCCGACGGAAATTTCGCCCCTGTCGCGCATCAAGAAAATTTCGGGTCCGGCCTTGCATCGCAACTGGCTGGCGATTCCGCATATCACCC
>JANNFT010000430.1:0-14681 GCA_031380185.1 Pseudomonadota bacterium | reverse complement strand
TTCGTCGCGGAATTTTTCCGCCATGGTTAGCCCGGTCAGCGCCACGCGCAAACGGTTGCCAGGCGGTTCGTTCATCTGACCGAACACCATGGCTACTTTTGATTCGTTCAGGTTATCTTTGTTGATAACGCCCGCATCGGTCATCTCGTGGTAGAAGTCGTTACCCTCCCGAGTGCGCTCACCCACACCGGCGAACACGGAAAGACCCGAATGCTCTTTCGCGATATTGTTAATGAGCTCCAACATATTCACCGTTTTGCCGACGCCAGCGCCACCGAACAGGCCGACCTTGCCGCCCTTCGCAAACGGACATACCAAATCGATAACTTTGATGCCCGTTTCGAGCAACTCGACCGAAGGAGAAAGTTCGTCAAATTTCGGCGCGGGCTGATGAATTGCGCGGCGCTCGTCGGTGCCGATCGGGCCGCGCTCGTCAATTGGTCGGCCTAGTACGTCCATGATGCGGCCCAGGGTAGCTTGGCCCACCGGCACACTAATTCCTTTGCCGGTGCCCTTAACCGACATGCCGTGACGCAGGCCGTCCGAGGAACCCATCGCAATCGTACGAACGACGCCGTCACCAAGCTGTTGCTGCACTTCGAATGTCAGTCCGGCTTCGGCGAATTTCGAGGTGTTATCAGTCAGCGTCAACGCGTCGTAAACCCGGGGCAGTGCTTCGCGCGGGAATTGGATATCGACCACAGCGCCAATGCACTGGACGATCTTTCCCTCTGTGGCAACAGCATTCATAAGTTTCCTTTCTTTCCAAATTCAGTAAATTCGTTTTGGTCGCTTAGCCGATTGCTGCCGCGCCGCCAACGATCTCAGAGAGTTCTTTTGTAATCGCAGCCTGACGGGATTTGTTGTAAATCAGCGTCAATTCGTCGATCACGTCGCCGGCGTTGTCGCTGGCGGACTTCATCGCCACCATGCGCGCAGACTGTTCGGAGGCCATATTTTCCGACACGGCTTGGTAGATCAGTGCCTCGATGTAACGGCTGAGCGCCTGATCCAACACGGCCTTTGCTTCGGGTTCGTAAATATAATCCCAGGAACCGCCCGGCACGCCGAGCTTTTCGCCGGACAGCGGTAATAGCTGTTCCATCACCGCTTCTTGCTTCATGGTGTTGATGAAGCGGGTGTAAAAAATCAACAGCCGGTCGAAGCGATCCTCGATGTAACCATCCAGCATTAACTTCACGGCGCCGATCAGCTTGTCCATGTGCGGTTTGTCGCCCAAGCCGACTACGTGAGAAACGACATTGGCGCCGAGACGCTGCATGAAACCGAAACCTTTATTGCCAATGCAACTCACTTCAAACTGCTCGCCTTGGCTGTCCCACTCTTTGATCTTATTCAACGCCAGACGCAGTACGTTGGTATTCAGACCACCGCACAGGCCCTTGTCCGCGGTCACAACGATGATGCCGACTTTTTTCACCGTGTCGCGCTCGATCAAGAACGGATGGCGATACTCCGGATTGGCATGGCTGATGTGTGCTGCTACATTGCGAATCTTCTCGCCATAGGGACGCGCAGCGCGCATGCGCTCTTGTGCTTTACGCATTTTCGAGGCCGCGACCATTTCCATGGCTTTGGTGATCTTGCGCGTATTTTGCACGCTCTTGATCTTGGTGCGTATTTCTTTTGAACCTGCCATTACGAAGCCTTTATGACTTATCCAGGATAGCGTTAGTAGGAACCGTTTTTCTTGAAATCTTTAATGGCTTCGTGCAGCACCGCTTCGTCTTCCTTCGACAAATCTTTAGTCGATTCGATGCGGTTTGCCAAGTCAGCGTATTTGCCCTTCACATGATCGCGCATTGCGCGTTCGGCGTTCAGGGCTTTGCCAACCGGAACGTCATCAAAGTAGCCGTTATTTACCGCGAACAAAGTCAGCGCCATCTCCCAAACCTGTAACGGCTGATACTGCGCCTGCTTCATCAGCTCCGTCACCATACGGCCGCGCTCCAACTGCTTGCGCGTGGCTTCGTCCAAATCAGATGCGAACTGCGCGAACGCCGCAAGCTCGCGATATTGCGCAAGGGCAAGACGCACGCCGCCACCAAGCTTTTTGATGACTTTCGTTTGCGCCGCGCCACCCACACGGGAGACCGAAATGCCGGCGTTGATAGCCGGACGGATGCCGGCGTTGAATAGACTGGATTCCAGGAAGATCTGGCCGTCGGTAATCGAAATCACATTGGTCGGAACGAAGGCAGACACGTCACCTGCTTGGGTTTCGATGACCGGCAGCGCCGTTAAAGAACCGGTTTTTCCTTTAACCGCACCGTTGGTGAATTTCTCAACGTAGGCTTCATTTACTCTCGCCGCACGCTCTAACAAACGCGAGTGCAGATAGAACACGTCGCCGGGATACGCTTCGCGGCCCGGCGGGCGGCGCAGCAGCAACGACACTTGACGGTAGGCCCATGCCTGCTTGGTCAAATCGTCATAAATAATGAGTGCGTCTTGACCGCGGTCGCGGAAATATTCGCCCATCGTGCAACCGGAGTAAGGCGCGATGTATTGCATGGCCGCCGACTCGGATGCGGTTGCAGCTACAACAATGGTGTATTCCATTGCGCCGTATTCTTCGAGTTTACGCACCACGTTCGCAACAGTAGAAGCCTTCTGGCCAACCGCGACATAGATACAGAAAAGGTCTTTGCCCTTCTGGTTGATGATGGTGTCGACAGCAACCGCTGTCTTACCGGTTTGACGGTCGCCGATGATCAATTCCCGTTGTCCGCGTCCGACCGGCACCATGGCGTCGATAGATTTCAAACCGGTTTGCACCGGCTGTGAAACCGACTTACGGGCGATAACGCCGGGCGCGACTTTCTCGATCACGTCCGTCAACTTGGCGTTGATCGGGCCTTTGCCGTCGATCGGCTGACCGAGGGAATTGACCACACGGCCGATCAGTTCGGGGCCGACAGGAACTTCGAGAATGCGGCCCGTTGCTTTAACGGTGTCGCCTTCGGAAATATGTTCGTATTCGCCTAACACCACAGCGCCGACGGAATCGCGCTCGAGGTTCAGCGCCAAGCCAAACGTATTATTTGGAAACTCCAACATCTCGCCTTGCATGGCGTCCGACAGGCCATGGATGCGGCAGATACCGTCGGTCACCGATACGACCGAGCCTTGGTTTCGGACATCAGCCGACAGCGCGAGATTTTGAATCTTCGCTTTAATCAGTTCGCTGATTTCGGAGGGGTTCAGTTGCTGCATGCTTTCTCCTACAACTTTAAGTGGTCAACGCGGTAGCCATATGCTGCAGCTTGCCGCGCACAGAGGCGTCGATCACTTCATCACCAATGACGATTTTGACGCCGCCTATGAGTTCTTTGTCCACGGTTACGTGGGGCTGAATCTTGCGTTTGTATTTCGATTCGAGGTCGCCTACGAGCGTACCGAGTTGCGCGTCTTCCAGCGGAAACGCGCTGGCGATCTCCACTTCGAGGATACCTTCACGCTGATGTTTCATGTTTTCAAACAACGCGTAAATTTGCGGCAACAACGCCAAACGCCCATTGTCGGCAAGCAACGTCAGGAAATTACCGGTCTCGCCGCCCGATGCACTGAGGTCAACGACGCTGCCGAACAAATCCACTAATTGACGCGTGGTTGTTCTCGGATCGCTTATGGCATCGCGGACATTAGTCTGCGCAGCGGCTGCGCCCAAACGGGCTAGCGCAGCGGACCAATTGCCAAGGGTGTTAGATTGGTCGGCAAGCTTGAAAACAGCTTCGGCGTAAGGCCGTGCGAGCGTAGTGACTTCAGCCATGACCGATCAGAGCTCCTGCTTCAATTGCGTCAACAGGTCGGCGTGGGCTTGAGCGTTAACTTCGCGGCGAAGAATCTTCTCCGCCCCACTGACCGCCAACGCAGCGACCTGAGCACGCAAGGATTCTTTGGCGCGAAACACTTCTTGATCGACTTCCGCTTTAGCGCCGGAAACGATACGATCGCCTTCGCTTCTTGCCGCAACCTTTGCCTCGTCAATCATTTGCGCCGCGCGTTTTTCTGCGGAAGAAATGATTTCATTGGCGCGCCCGCGAGCCTCCCCTAATACTTCGGTGGTTTTCTTGTCGGCGTTTGCAAGTTCGAGCTTGCCTTTTTCGGCTGCGGCGAGGCCGTCCGCAATCGCTTTTTGGCGATTTTCGATAGCCGTCATCAATGGCGGCCAGACAAACTTCGCGGTGAACCAGACAAAAATCGCAAATGCGATTGCCTGGCCAATTATCGTGAGATTAATGTCCATTCAGACACCTGACTATAAAAGATTAAGTTGCCGACTGGATAACGGCGAGCAGCGGGTTACCGAACGCGAACAACATGGCAAGACCGACGCCGATAATGAACGACGCGTCAATTAAGCCGAGCAGAAGGAACACCTTGGCTTGCAGTTGCGGCATCAATTCCGGTTGACGCGCGGCGCCCTCCAAAAACCGGCTGCACATGATACCCACGCCGATACACGCTCCGGCGGCGCCGAGGCCGATGATGAGGCCAATGCCGATTGCGGTGAAACCTTGAATGTTTGCCAACAGTGCTAATTTTTCCACGTTATTTCCTTTCTTTGCTTTGAGCTTAAAGTTAATCGAAACCAAAAAATTTTAATGGCTTTCATGCGCCATCGATAGGTAGACTACGGTGAGCATCATGAAAATAAATGCCTGGAGCGCAACAATCAGAATATGGAAAATGGCCCAACCCGCGCCCAGTATCCCGCCGAGCAGCGCGCCAATAATGCCGGTTGATGCAAATACGCCGAGCAATAAAAAGATGATCTCGCCAGCGTACATATTGCCGTACAAACGCAAGGAATGAGATAGTGGTTTGGAGATATATTCAATCATGTTAAACAAGAAGTTGAATATCCAAAGCAACGGATTACTGCCGAACGGCGAGCAGAACAACTCGTGCATCCAACCGCCGATACCCTTAACCTTGATGGTGTAAAAAATCATCAGTCCGAATACACTGAGCGCCAACGCGAATGTAGTGTTTATGTCGCCGGTCGGCACGCTACGCCAATGTGTAAGATGAAAAACGTTGTGGTAGATCCATGCCATGATGTCGATGGGCAAGAAGTCCATCGCATTCATCAGCAATACCCAAATGAACACCGTCAATGCAAGTGGCGCGATGAAGCGACGATCGCCGTGAAACATGCCGCGCACCTGTTCATCGACAAAATCGAATGTTAACTCGGCAAACGCCTGTAACTTACTCGGCACGCCGGCAGTTGCTTTGCGCGTAATCATATACAGGAAACCGAACCCAACCACGCCGCATATCAGCGACATGACGATGGTATCGACGTGAATCGTCCAAAACGATCCGCCGCCAAAGGGGTATTTCATGAACGCGAGGTGGTGCTCGATATACTCGGTGGGGGTTGGTAAACCGTGACCTGAAGCCATCGTTATTTTATTTCCTATTTGTCGCTAGCAAATAATGCCAAACTAAAAATGAGCACCGTTACTACGAACGCCGAGAAGAACCCAATCACCATGACGTTTTTATACATCGTTAATACCGCCCAAAGCTGAAGGACGATTAGAGCAATTTTTGTTGATTCGGCACGCATGAGCGTTCGCAACGTACCTCCCGCCGATCTGGGATTCCCACGGGAAGCCATGAATCCATACGCCAGACCGGCAACTATATTGACCCCACCGCCCAACAGGGTGGAGATGCCGGCGTGGGCGCCCTTCCAAAAACTGGCCAGGATGGTTAACGCGAGGGTGACATAAATTTGCCACCGAATGACAGTTCGAATCGCTTTGCTTTTAATAATGACCACAACTGTCCGAGCAAACCGTGAGATTTTACGATGATCGGAACAGTCAGTCAATTCCAATCTTGCGGCGGCGCATCAATTGCGCAATTTGGAGGGTCGTTGATCCAATTTTGCTAAGGTTTGGAAACGATAACTCGGCGCCGTTCGGTCGCAATCCTTCTAAATTCATAGAGTAGCGCCTTAACTTTGAATGGATCCTGACAGCCAGCGAACAGAATTGCTCGGTGGGGTGTAATTGTGGCCTTCTTTCAGTCGGCCGCTGCGAATCATACCCATGAGTTCTATTCCGCCAAGCGTGATCGCCTGGCGGACTTGTGCCATCTGCGACGCAGACTAATCATATCCGCCCAGCCTCCGGCGCAACCAAACAAACGCGTGCGCGAGACACAGCATCGCGATAATTCGCTGTGGCCACACCGCCGCGGGATAATCCCGGTTCGGCCAGACCAGCAACCCAACAGCGCACAGCACCAGAAAGGTAGCTAGAAATCGTTGCCCGCTAGCACTTACGCCCCAACGCCAGCGCGCCCCGAGCCAGGCGCCCAATAATGCGGCGAGCCAGCCACCGAATGCCCCGCCCAGCACGTCGATGGGCCAATGGGCGCCAACCGCGACTCTCGACAACCCAATCGCACTGGCGGCAACGAACAACAGCCAGAACGCGCCGCGGTTGGCGATGTGCAAACTCAATACGCCCGCCAGTGCGAATATCGTAGCCGTGTGGCCGGAAGGAAATGAATTATATTTTAGTGGGGCGCCGATGGCGACAAAGCGTTCCGGCGCCAGCACCGCCGCAGGGCGTAGCGCGGCGACGGGTTCCTTCAGAGCGCGGACGTACAGACCGGTCAGAACCGCGGCCAGCACCGCCGCCCACACGAGGTCGGGCCGCCGCCTGAGAAAGGGCAGGACAAGCACCAACGCCACCAGTCCGTCACCAAGGATGGTCAGCCATTGCCACACAGTTTCGCCGGTGACGGTGCTTACACGGTTGATCGAGAAAAACAGTGTCTCGTTGAGTCCGGCCGCGTTGAGCACGACGAACCCGGCTATCGCTAGCACGGGAACTAGCCAGGCACGCAACTCACTAGCGCGAAACGGCAACACCGACCGAGGGGATGCCGCCGGATGCGCGGGAGACGGCTCAGTCACCATCGCGCTTCTCGATGACCCGTACGAGCGCTATACCGTCTTTTTGGTATAGCGTCTCATACCGTTTTAATTGCGGTAAGCGCTCGGACTTGGTGACCACCACGTCGCCCGGCCGTGGCTCGCGCCGCTCGGTTACGCGCTCGCTGTAGAGATTAAAGCTGGGCATATTTATCCCCCACATGACCACTTGGAGGTCCTTTTCGCGGGTGAGCAAAGCGGCTTGCTTGACTGGCTCCTGCTGCGCCTTGCCCAAGACGGGCACCAGCGCAGTAGTCGTTGCTAAGCACAGCGCAACGCCGAGGCAAAGGAGCTTTACCGCGATGGCGATGCGCTTTTCCAGTATGAAATAAAGCGTAAACAGCGCCACGACGCCGAACGCCAGATAATAATTCGTGCCGAATTCGGTCGACGCGGCTGACAGTACATCGCGCGTGTAACCGCGCGCGACAGTGGGTAGGGTGAGCGTGACCAAAGTCGGCGCGGCGAGCAGACAGGCGACCCAAATTGCCGCTGGCAGTAACGACCAAAACCGCGACTGCAGGCTTTCGATATTTATCGCCATGAGCGCGAACAGCCCCGAGCTGCCGTACAGTAGATAGTGCGGCAACTTGGTGGCGGACAGCGAAAACAACACGAACACGAGCCCGAACCAGAGTGCGCAGAACAGACTGTAGTCGTCGTACGGGCGGCGCAGTAGCGACCGCACCGCCTTGAGCAAAACGGACGTGTAGGGCAGCGTTCCCAACAAAACTACCGGGACGTAGTACCATAACCCGCCGCGGTGGCCCTCCATCGCGTTCGCGAAGCGTCCGACGTTGTGCTTGAAGAAAAAACCTTGAATGAACGCGTCGCCTTGCTTGGCGTATTGCGCTGCATACCATGGCAGGGCGATGACGAGGAACAGCAGAATGCCGGCCGGGTTGAACACCGCTTTGAACCACGAGCCAAGATCGCGCCGTACGGCGCAATAGAAAAAGCTGACCGCCACAGGTATCGCGACGGCGACCGGCCCCTTGGCCAAAAAGCCCAATCCAGCTGCGGCGAAAGTCCAGTATAAATATTTACGCTCGTGCAGTTTGAAATACAGATAGCACGAAAACATGGTTGCAGCGATAAGCAGGTTGAGCAACGCATCAGCAGTGGCCGCCTTGCCGATGATAGTGACGAGCAGGGCGGTTGCGGTGACGGTGGCGGCGTACAGCGCCTCGCGCTCGCTGCGCAATTTTCGAACGAACAAATATGTGATCAGGGCCCACAGGGCCCCGCACACAGCCGAAGGCAGTCGTAGGCCGAACTCGGTGAAGCCGAACACCGAGGCGCTCGCAGCCTGCAACCAGTGGATAAACGCCGGCTTGTCAAAGCGCGGCTCGCCATTCAGGTACGGAGAGACGAGGTCGCCGCGCGCCAGCATTTCACGCGTCGCCTCGCTGAACGCACCCTCGTCGAGATCAAACAGCGGTGCGCGGTCCAGTCCATAGAAGAAACTGGCTAGGACGGCGACGACCGCGAGCGCGCGCAGCCATGCCAGGCCGCGTACCGAACCGGCGGCTCGCATCACCGAATCGGCCGGCACTAACACATCAGTCCTAGCCGATGCGTAAGGTACGTGACCGAAGCGGAGGTGGATCGATCGGCCAGTGTGGGCACTAGAGTCGTTCGCGGTTAAATTTTGGTTAACAACAAGGGCGAAAAAATAACGCCCTGCAGCGCGCCGCACAGGCCGTACAAAATGGCGGTCGCCGCGGCGAACTCGCTCTCGACACCCACCAGGCCAAACACCGCGACCGTGGCGAACTCCCGCGTTCCCCAGCCGCTCACGCTAACCGGCAACGCTGACATGCCGAAAATGGGCGCCGCCAGTGCGAACACCATCACCGCCGAAAGTGGTAGCCCTATCGCTAGCGCACACAGCCACAGGGCGCCTGCGGAAAAACTCTGCACCACCAGCGACACTAGGAACGGGCCGATGAAGCGCTGACGTATCGCCACGGAATGGTCGACGAATTCCCTATAGGCGTAGCGCACTTTGGCGAGCTTTGGGTGCGCGCCGATTGGGAACGGCAGCGCATGAAACGGGTAGAACGGCATCGCGATCAAACCGGTCAAGACGACGCCGTAGAGCACTATTACTCCGGTCGACGGGAAGGTGGACAAGCCCACACCGCTGCGGGGTGCATCTGCGCCTGAGAAAAAGACAACGGCTGCGGCCACCAACGACATGATGCATAACGTCCAAATCCCGGTGAGCCGATCGAACACGACGGAGAGCGAAGCGGGCCACAGCGGGTTGCCCAGCCGGTGGAGCTGCATAGCGCGTAACGTGTCGCCGCTTAAAGTGGCGCCTGGCAGCACCGTATTAAGCGCCATGCCGCGCCAGTACATTAACAGAAGGCGCCGGTACGGCGCGGCTAGATTGAGGATACGAGCGATGTGCGACCAGCGCAGCGCCGACGCCACGTTAGACAGGATCGCGAACACCAGAGCCGCGGCGAAATACGCCGGCTCGCCGCGGGCGAGCGCCGCTTTCAGTTTAGCGGGGTCGACATACCACGCCACCAGCATCAGGAGGACCACGGCCGCCATCAATCGCAGGCCGTTCTTCGCGCGCGCGGTCATTCGTCTTCAGCTTGTGTTGAGTGGTTCGTTGCAGGAGGGGGCGCGTCGTGCCCGCGCGGCGCCTCGCGCAGTTGATAATGGGAGCGCCCCGCCGGCTCGTGGTAGATGCGGATCAACAACTCGCCTAACAATCCCAACGCGATGAGCTGCACGCCCATCAGCAACAGAATGGCCCCGAGCAGCAGCAGAGGCCGCCCTCCGATCGCGGCGCCCGCGAACAGTTTAATAGCGAGCAGATACACGAGAATCAACCCCCCGGGCACCAGCATCGCCATGCCTACACCGCCGAAAGCATGCATGGGCCGGTGTAGGTATCGCAGTAGAAACTTGACCCACAAAAGATCAAGGACTACGCGCAATGTGCGGTCGATGCCGTACTTGGATTTTCCACGATCGCGCGGTCGGTGAGAAACCGGCTCCTCAATGACTTTAGCGCCGAACTGGGCGGCAAGCGCGGGGATGAAGCGATGTAGCTCGCCGTACAGCCGCACGTCCCGGATGGCGGCGCTACGATATGCCTTCAGCGAACAGCCGTAGTCGTTAAGCCGCGTGCCTGTAACCTTGGAAATGAGAGCGTTCGCGACTATCGAGGGTAGCTTACGGTTGAGGAAGCGGTCTTGGCGATATTTGCGCCAACCGGAAACGATATCCACGTCCGCTCGCGCGTCGAGCAGATCGAGCAGCCGTGGGATGTCTGCGGGGTCGTTTTGCAGATCGCCGTCCATTGTGACAACGATGCCGCCGCGCGCCGCGTCGAATCCGGCCTGCATGGCTGCGGACTGGCCGTAGTTGCGGCTCAGATATAAAGGCCGCAAAAACGCGTGCTCAAACGCGAGCCGGGCAAGCAGCACCGCCGTGTCGTCGGTGGAGCGATCGTCGACGCAGATCAACTCCCACGAACGGCGCCCTCCGTTCATCGCCGCGGCCAACTGTGTGACAAGCTCGGGCACATTGTCCACTTCGTTGAACAAGGGGACGATAATGGAAACATCAACGCTGCCAAGCAAAGTTTTCATAGAAGCAGCGGACGTCTGCACCGGCTAGATTTCGGCGTCGACGCGACCGCGATTCAAGATTCCGTGGGAGAGGAAGGCATGTTTGAGGTTGTGTCGCCGTTTAGCCGCAATACGCGCGAACGCTCCTTCGTCGCGCCCGAGACAACGGGTAGCGCGGCGGTCGCTAGCTGCGGTGCGTTCGACGTGTTCCTGCATGCTTTCTTAATCGTGGAAGACGATCTGAATGGAAACGAAAGGCTTGTATTCTATTGTTTCCGCGGTGTCCCCCGCGGTTAAAACAAATAAGGTTTTCAAAGCCCTATGTCGCTGGGACTGAATCTATCACCGAACCAAGGAATCGTCAATTGCTAACCCAGACATTGGTAGAGCAGTCATGCGGCAGCGCATCAATTTCGGAGTTTTGCTAAGATGCGGTCGAGTTCCGCAAGGTTTTGAAATGACAACTTAATGTTGCCCTGACCGACCTTGTTCGCATGAATTTCCACTTTCGTTCCTAAGTTATCCGCAATTTCCTCTTGTAATCGCAACACATCGCGATCCACTTTCGCAGGCGCTCTCATATCGGCGTTTTGGTTCCGAGCAACCAGTGCTTCCGTTTGGCGTACCGAAAGGCGGGCTTTCACGACTTGATGGGCGATTTCCGTCTGCTTTACGTTAGGTACCCCGAGTAAGGCCCGGGCATGGCCCATATCGATTTGATTTGATAGCAATAATTCGCGTACGGGCGGCGCTAAATTGAGCAAACGCAGTAAGTTAGTCACTGCGGTCCGTGACCGGCCTACCGCTTTTGCCGCAACTTCGTGGGTCATATCGAATTCGCCAATCAAGCGCTGAATACCGCTCGCTTCCTCGAGTGGATTCAGGTTTTCCCGTTGAATGTTCTCAATTAACGCCGCAGCGAGCGCCGCATCGTCGGCAATGTCACGAATGGCGACCGGCACACTAGTTAGCCCAGCGATGCGTGCGGCGCGCCAACGTCGCTCGCCGGCAATAATCTCATATTGATTGTTTGCAATGGGTCGCACCAAAATGGGCTGCAAAATTCCCTGAGCTTGAATCGACTGCGCCAATTCGTTTAGCGCCTCCGGATCCATACCCGCACGAGGCTGATATTTGCCGGGCCGCATCGAGTCGATGGACAGACTTTGCGGCGTTTCGCTAATGGGTTCTGGGCGCGTGAAATCGGCGCTTGACAGGAGCGCATCCAGCCCGCGACCGAGGCCTTTAGGTAGTTTGGCCATTATTTGCGGTTTCCTTATTTTGATTTTCTGTGCGTTCTAACATTTCTGCCGCAAGCGCCTGGTATGCCTGGGCGCCTTTCGAGCCTGCGTCGTAATACATCACCGGCTTGCCGTAGCTCGGCGCCTCGGCTAAGCGAATATTGCGCGGGATTACGGTGCGATAAACCTTGTCGCCGAAGTGTTGTTCGAGTTGCGCCGAGACTTGCTGCGAGAGAGAGTTTCTCGGATCGAACATTGTTCGTAGCAGCCCCTCGATCTCTAAGGTGGGGTTGATGTGAGCACGCACTTTCTTCAGTGTCTGCACCAGATCGCTAAGTCCCTCAAGGGCGTAATATTCGCACTGCATCGGGATCAAGACGGCGTGAGCCACGGTCAGTGCGTTAACGGTTAAGAGATTAAGTGCGGGCGGGCAATCGATTATGATGAAATCGTACTGCGGTTCTAGCCGAACTAGCATCGATTTCAGGCGGCTTTCTCGTTGCGGCAGGTCGACTAACTCGATTTCCGCACCCGCCAACTCGCGATTCGCCGGTAACAAATCATACTTACCGGAGGGCGAAGTCTGCATCGCAATTTCTATTTCGCTTTGCCCCAGCAAAACTGAGTAAACTGAATGCTCGAGACGGTTTTTTTCGATACCGCTGCCCATCGTCGCATTTCCTTGGGGATCAAGGTCTACTAACAAGACTCGGCGGTTCAAAGCCACCAGGCTTGCAGCCAGGTTGACGCTGGTTGTGGTTTTGCCAACACCGCCCTTTTGGTTAACGACGGCGAGAATGCGCGCCATCAACTAATCTCAATTTCTATCAAATGTCTAACTGCGCCCAAACTCGGAACCTTGAGTTGGTTAACCTCGACAACTCGCGCCCAGTTCGGCAACTTGGTTATTTCTTGGTGCGGATATAAGCCTTTCATCGCTAACATTCGTCCGCCGCCGCCACACAAATGTCGAGCGCAGCAGACAAACTTACCGAGGTCGGAAAATGCTCGAGAAATAATAATGTCAAATCCGCCCAGCGCCGTAAAATCCTCGACGCGCGAATGAATCGCTTTGACGTTCGCTAAGCCCAATTCGGCCTTGCATTGTTGCTGAAATGATTGGCGTTTGTGGCTGCTGTCAATCAAGGTCACAGCCAGTTCTTGCCTGGCAATCGCTAAGGGAATTCCCGGCAAACCCGCCCCGCTCCCGACATCAAGCAAACTCCTGGCTGCGCCCAAATACGGCAAAACGGCCAGGCTATCGAATAGGTGATGCGACAACATTTGCTCAGGATCACTAACAGCGGTCAAATTGTGTACCTTGTTCCATTGTTCTATCAACTCAAGATACCTTATTTGGCTGGCCTGAGCCGCCGCGGGCATGGGGATATCGAGCGCTGCGAGCCCGCAGGCCAGGGCTCCCGCGAGATTCATGCCGATTTTCGTTCGGCCTTAGCAAATTCAAAACCTCGCTTGAGGTGAACCAGCAAAAGGGAGATTGCAGCCGGGGTAACGCCAGAGAGACGCGAGGCTGCGCCTAGGGTTTCCGGCCGCTGCGTATTAAGCTTTTGCTGGACTTCCCGAGACAGCCCACGAACTTTGGTATAGTCAATTTCCGGCGGTAGACGCAACGTCTCGTGTTCTAGCTGGCGCGCCACTTCACCTTGCTGGCGGTCGATGTAGCCCTGATACTTGGTTTGGATTTCAACTTGTTCGGCGACGATCTTATTGGGCGCCAAATCCCCCGCGCCTGGCAAGGTCATCAATGCGCCATAGGTAACTTCTGGGCGGCGCAGTAACTCCGCGAGGGAATATTCGCGCTCGATTTCCTGACCAAGAACCGCTTTCATGGTTTCACGTGAAACCATGCGCGGATTGATCCAGGTCGCCTTAAGTCGCTCAATTTCCTTCGCGACGGCGTCCCGCTTCAAGTTGAAAGAATCCCAGCGCGAATCGTCGATCAAACCCAATTTTCTTGCCGCTTCAGACAAGCGCAGATCGGCGTTGTCTTCTCTTAACTGCAGCCGGTATTCGGCGCGGCTGGTAAACATCCGATACGGCTCAGTCACGCCTCGGGTGATCAAGTCATCGACCAGCACACCAAGGTATGCCTGATCGCGTCGCGGACACCAGGATTCCTCGTCCGCAACCAGGCGCGCCGCGTTGATCCCTGCAAGCAGCCCCTGCGCCGCCGCTTCCTCATATCCCGTGGTTCCATTGATTTGTCCGGCGAAAAATAGGCCCATAATTGCTTTAGTTTCCAGCGAATGCTTCAAACCTCGCGGGTCGAAATAATCGTACTCGATGGCATAGCCCGGACGCGTGATGTGTGCATTCTCGAAACCGCGAATCGAACGTACTAAGTCATATTGCACGTCAAAAGGCAAACTCGTTGAAATACCGTTCGGATAAATCTCATCCGTCGTCAGCCCTTCCGGCTCGACGAAGATTTGGTGGCTATCTTTTCCGGCGAAACGATGAATCTTGTCTTCGATAGACGGGCAATAGCGTGGCCCAACACCTTCGATCAAGCCGGTAAACATCGGGGATCGATCTAATCCGCCGCGAATAATTTCATGCGTGCGGGCATTGGTGTGGGTGATCCAGCACGGCACTTGGCGCGGATGCTGCGCGGCGTTGCCCATAAATGAAAACACCGGCGCCGGGTCGTCGCCCGGCTGTTCCGTCATCACGCTGTAGTCTAGCGATTTTCCATCAATGCGCGGCGGCGTACCGGTCTTGAGACGCCCGACGGGAAGTTTCAGTTCACGCAAGCGCTCGGCCAAAGTTAGCGCCGGTGGATCCCCAGCCCGGCCGCCGCGATAGTTGTTCATACCCACGTGAATTAATCCCGCCAGGAATGTC
>JANNFT010000425.1:0-1792 GCA_031380185.1 Pseudomonadota bacterium | reverse complement strand
ACCAAGGGTCTGACGGCTGCGCGCTTCTGCGTTTCTGAAACCGCAAACACGCCCGGAACGAAGCTCGATGCATCTGGGCTGAAGGACCACGAGCGGGGAGCCAAAGCATAGCGCCTATCCGTCCCGTCCTGGCCGCAACTTGCCCATCGGCGTTGTCGCCCGAAAAGTGGCGCCCTCAGCAAGCCGAGGCGATCGGCGAATGACCCCTTCGGCCGACAACTCGACGAAGCTGCTGACAGGGGGGAGCGTCAGCTACCTGAGTGGAGTAGTCATCTGAATGGCAGGTTCGCGGGGACAGTGTCCGGCTGCAAGTGGCCGTTACTAGCGCTCCACAATGCCGCGAGTTCGAATTCCCGAGATCAACCCTAGTTGCAAGAATCACGACATTTCAGCCGCTCAAAAAAGTTCGCGTCGAGCTTCGATTGGCACATCTGCGTATCGAAATGGAACGCCCGTGCTGTCCCGATTCTTAGCTTCGCGGTATCGGTATGCAAGGGATTCAGCATCAAGTTCGTCTCCGACGGAATAATCGCTGGAGGGGCTTTCAGCAACGCCAAATTGCTGGTGTTCAGCCAATGATCGCCCACACGCATCGATGCCTCAGTCGGCGGCTCATCGAGCCAGCCATTAGGTTTTTAGATGAGCGTTTGGATTGATACTGAAGCGGAAATTTCGACCTCAAAATAGACATCCTGCAATCTCGCAACGTCATCGCCCAGGTGAACGAAAGTTTCCATTGCCGCGAGCGACAGGGTGGAGGAAAGATAGACCGCGCGTTGCCCGGCGCTGTCCCAGCGTTCGCCTGCGCGTCGCGCGCCTTCGCCGTTGAATGCGCGTTGCAAGGTCTTACCGCTGATTCCCGGGAGGGAAGCCAATTGTGCATCGGACAGGAATTCGATATTTTCGCAAAAACCGTGAACTGATTTTTCGAGCGGTCGTATGGTCGCAGGTGGCCGTGTGCGTCACGACTAGCGGTCTCGACAGATTATCCGGATACTCATTCTGCGCGGCGTAAATGCAAAAGCGGTCGACTGCCATTTCTAGGATAATGGCGATGCATGTCAATGCCGAACTCTCAAACAACGTCTGTCAACCCCGCGCAGCGCCGCCGCATTCGCAATCGAAGCGCGCCACACTACGCTGAAGTTGCTTTCTTCACCGAGGAGATCGCCGGCCGCATGTTCGAGCGGCTGGATTATATTAAGCACGAACCACGGGTAATTTTGGATTTGAATTGTGCTCCGGGCGCGACAAGCGCGACACTCGCCAAGCGATTTCTCGACGCCTCGGTGATCCCGTGCGATCCGGCAATTGCCTTACTGCGAAAGCAATTGCCGGCGAAATCGTTACCTCAAAAACTGCTGACGTGGTTTGGCAAGCCATCGGCGCTAGTCTGCGCCGAAGCCATCGCATTGCCGTTCGCATCGAAAAGCGTCGATCTCGTGTGGTCGAATTTGTTGGCTTTGAGTTACGCTGCACCGATTGTCATTCGCGAGCTAAAACGCGTGTTAAAACCCGGCGGCTTGTTGATGCTCTCAACGCTTGGCCCCGATACGTTGAAGGAATTGCGCGCGGCATTTTCACAAGTCGATGCGCTGCCGCACGTTCAACCGCAAGTGGACATGCACGATCTCGGCGATATGCTAGCCAACGAAGGTTTTGACACACCGGTGGTCGATATGGAAATGGTTACGCTAACTTATCCGAATTTGAAAACGCTTGCGCACGATCTGCGCGCCGCCGGCGCAAGCAATCTGGAGCCAACGCGGCGCCAAACACTGACTGGCAAATT
>JANNFT010000373.1:0-4792 GCA_031380185.1 Pseudomonadota bacterium | reverse complement strand
TCGTAGCGCTTGATGACTTCGCCGCAGCGAGTTCGATAGTCATGCAGCAACGCGCGCAATTCTTCGGGGTCGAGCTTCTCGCTGAGCGCCGTTGAGCCGACCAGGTCGCAGAACATGACCGTGAGTTGGCGGCGTTCGCCGGTGGGCGTGGCTTGTGCTAGTGGGACGTCGGTTGCCGGTGTACCGCCCACATCGGATGGCGCTTCGAGGGCGGCGAGCGCCGCGAAGAACAGCCTGCGGTGACCGAGCGTCAGACCCAACTCTTTGAGGTCGATTTCCGACAAATTGTGCGCGACGCGAGAGTCGATGTCGTTCTCGGCAAAGACCGATGCGTAGCGCTCAAGCCCCACTTCACGCAACCAGTCTTCGAACGATTTCATTGCTTGTCTTTCCCCCAGGAGGACGTCAACTCTTGATCGTGTGGATTCTCAGCGCTGTGCCGCAGTCGTTGAACCAAGAATACGCTTGGATGCCAGCGTCTGTCTACCCGAGCCGCGTATTGGTCGAAGCACGGCGTGCCCGAATGCCGTGTTGATCTCGGCCCACGCTTATGACCAAGAGCAGGCCGGTTCACGCATCCAGTTAAACTTTTATGCGTGGCGTAATAGGATACTTATATGATTAAGTCCTTCGGTTCGTCCGACGCGCAAGCGCTCTTCCATGATCGGCAAAACACTCAAGGGCGAACGCAAGGGCCAGCACAGCATTCGTGTGAACGAACAGTGGCGGATTTGCTTTCGTTGGTCGGACGGACACGCATACGAGGTCGAGATCGTCGATTACCACGCATAGGCGAAAATATGGCTACCAAATTGCTAGAACCGATTCCTCCCGGCGAAATCCTTTATGAGGAATTCATGAAGCCGCTCGGGGTAAGCATTAACGCGCTTTCGCGCGAGATCGCCGTGCCGCCCAACCGCATCAGCGAGATCGTGAGCGGCAAGCGGGCGATCACCGCCGACACTGCGCTGCGGCTGGGAAAGTACTTTGGCGTCTCTCCGGAAATCTGGCTGGGGCTGCAGGCCGATCACGATTTGCGCGTGGCTAGGCGCAACACGTGGCCCAAAGTTGAGCCGCGCGTGCGGGTACACGCGGCCTAAGCTCGTAGGTTGGGTTGAGGAACGAAACCCAACAGGTTTGCATGACGAAGTGATGTTGGGTTTGCCGTTGCTGGGAGCCGCCCCCAGCCGGGTGGGGGGCTGGCCCGGGGTGGCCTAGGGCCATAGGGCCACCTTGGGCCATTACTTCGTGGCAATGCATGCCCGGTCTGGGTGTTGATCTTTACCCAGAATCTATTCTGCTGGACATAGTCTTTTTTGTCGCATTAGTCATGACGCGCCACAGCGTGACGATGTCATCCAAGCGCTGCAAGCCGATCCACAGAGTTTGTATTCCTGGCTCGCCGTCGCTGTTGCGCCGGAGGACGCCGCCCAGAGTGGCCACTCGGCGCAGGGCGTCACGCGAGGTCGGCGGCTGGGTCGGCGCAACGGGATTGTTTGTGGTGAACATTATCAGCGCTTTCCACTCGGCCTCCTCGAAATACACCGTACAACGCGCCTGCGGGACTGCACGGCCGAGCTTGTTCAGATAAATGTGGGACACGATTAGCCCTAGGAGCCTGTCGGACTTAAAGCATCGCAGTGAAGACGGTGCAGGATTTCGCCGCTTTCCTTTAAGTCCGACAGGCTCCTAGTATCGCGGGTCGGCTCCACCCCGCTCAATCCGCCGCATCTTCGCCCGCTCGCGCCGAAACTCGCGAATCTCATCGGGTGTGGTTTTGCCATCCTTATTCGCATCGACGCTGTCGAAATTCTCTTGCAAGCGCGGGGTTACGCGTCCCGCCTCGTCGCGGTTCAAGGCACGGTCGCGATCTTGATCAGCCGCATCAAATCGCTCACGCATTTTCTCGCGGCGCATTTCGCGAACTTCGCGGCGCTCTTCCGGCGACATGTTCGCCATGGGCGGCTTGCTGCGATTGGAGTCGTGCGCGTTGTCTTCGCCCCGATCTTTTGCGCGCGCTGTCCAACTCGTGGCAGTGAGCAAAATAAGCAAGGCGGCGCCGACCGCTCGGCGCAGTTCATTCCCGCGTAGTTTCATATTTTTCAATGATCTCCTTTTTCGACTAACACCCGCGATAATTATCTTGATCATGGTGACGATAACGACGTTGATCATCATGTCTTTCACGATAAATATGCTGGCCTGATCGACGCAAATCACGGCGCAGTTCGTGGCGTTCACCACGCGCGAGAACGCCATCGGATCTAAATTCGGCTACTTTCGCGCGAATGGCGCGCTGCTCCGCGCTTATCGCTCGTGCCTCTGAACGCGTCAATTCGCCAGATTCAACAGCGTCGACAACGCGCTCGCGTTGGTGACGCTGATGTTCATTCACGCCACGACCGTGGTCGCCGGCATGGGCGGTGGAAACAACAAACGTGGTCAGTGCGGCGACAAGAGAGGTTTTTAGCAATAATTTCATCACAGCTCCGTTAAAACGTGAATCGGTTTCTGTCGGCCAATTCGCATCACTGAATCAGTAACGTCGATTCTCCCCATCTCGTCTAAGCAATTGCGTAACCAAGTGTATCAAAATGACGGCATCCGCTTGCCACCACGCCCTATTCTGAAACAAACTGTTACACATTCGCCGACTTGCGAGCCACGTTTTCGTTAGGATGTCGTCATGAATACCGCAAAAGCCAAAATTCTGGTCGTCGACGATGATCTGCGATTGCGCGAACTGCTCAAGCGTTACCTCACCGAGCAAGGTTACAGCGTCGGCGTCGCCGCCGACGGCGAATCGATGAATCGAGTCCGCGCTCGCGAGCGCTACGATTTGCTCGTTCTCGATCTGATGATGCCCGGTGAAGACGGCCTCGCCATTTGCCGGCGGCTGCGCGGCAGCGCAGACGTTACGCCGATCATTATGTTGACTGCGAAAGGTGACGAGATCGACCGCATCGTCGGCCTGGAAATGGGCGCCGACGATTATCTGCCAAAGCCGTTCAATCCACGCGAGCTATTGGCGCGCATCCAAGCGGTGCTGCGCCGGCAAGCGCCCTTGCCTATTCCCGGCGCGCCGGCTGCAACGGCAAACGTCGTCGCATTCGGTGGATTTTCGCTCGACCTCGCAGCGCGCCGCCTGAGCAAAGATGGAGCCGACTTAAACCTCACGACCGGCGAGTTCGCGCTGTTGAAAATTCTCGTCTCCCGTCCGCGCGAACCGTTGTCGCGAGAAAAACTCATGGAACTGGCGCGCGGCCGCGAGCACGAACCGTTCGATCGCAGCATCGATATTCAAGTCTCGCGACTGCGCAAATTGATCGAGCCGGACAATACTCATCCGCGTTACATACAAACCGTGTGGGGCTTCGGTTACGTCTTCGTGCCCGACGGCGATCCCGCTTGACGCTGGCGCCACGCTCACTGCTGGGACGCACGGCGCTGATTATCGGCGGTACGTTGCTGTTGAGTCAGCTCGCGGCGTTCAAGCTGTTTCAACTCTATTATCAAGGCCCGCTGATCCAACAAATCGCCAGCCTCGCAGTCAGCCAAATTCGCACCGTCGGTTTTGCGATCACCAAACTGAAAGACGATGCACGCGACGAATTCCTCGACGAGCTCGAGGAAAAAGAAGGCATTCGCGTGTTGTTCGATAACGACAGCGTGCTGCCGAGCAAGTTGCCGGAAGATCCGATCTTGCGCAATTTCGCCGACGAAGTGCGCAAACAATTGGGTGGCGCGATCGATTTTTTTGTCCAACCGAAATCCGGACGCGCGCTCTGGGTAAAATTGCCGGTCGGCAGTGATACAGCCTGGATCGGCATTCCGCGCAGCCAAATCGAATTGGGTTTTCCCTGGGCGTGGCTCGCCTTGGCGTTGGGCGCCGCATTGATCGCGCTACTCGCCGCCACGCTCCTGGTCCGGCGCGTTAATCAACCATTGCGCCAACTCGCCGCGGCTGCATCGGTGATGGGCAAAGGCGATTTTCCGGAGCCGATCAACGAATCTGGGCCGAGCGAAGTGAAACAAGTCGCGACTTCATTCAATCAAATGTTGGCTGATGTTAAGGCCCTCGACCAAGAACGCGCCGTGTTGCTCGCCGGCATCTCGCACGATTTGCGAACGCCGCTGGCGCGCCTGCGTCTCGCCACGGAAATGTTGAGCGTCGACGCCGATCTCAAGCAAGACATGGCGCAAGACATCGACGAGTTGGACGCCATCGTCAAACAGTTTTTGGATTTCGCACGGACCGCCGATCAGGAACCGGCGAAGTTGACCAACCTCAACGAATTGGTCGCCGACATCGCCAGTCATTACAACCATCGCGGCATTGAGGTTCAGCTTTCGTTAGATGAAATTCAACCGCTGGCGTTGCGCGTTACCGGCATCCGACGCGCCCTGACCAATCTAATCGAAAACGCGATTAAGTATGGTCAGCCGCCACTACATATCGCCACCGGAACGCAAGACCAGCGCGTCTTTATCAGTGTGCGCGATCACGGGCCCGGCATTGCAGCAAGTGATCGCGAGCGGCTATTAAGACCCTTCACACGTCTAAGCGAGGCGCGCAGCGGGCCAAGCGGCGCGGGGCTGGGTCTCGCCATCGTCGATCGCATCGCCAAGCTGCACGGCGGCCGCGCGGAACTTTCTACTCCCGAGGATGGCGGCTTGGAAGCACGCATGTTTCTTGCCGCGCACTAGGCGCCTCGCCGCGAGGCCGGCGCCCGATCCTCAAGCAAAGGATACCTCGGCAACTTTCCTTGGCTGCTTAACCTTGCAATCGCTT
>JANNFT010000363.1:0-3488 GCA_031380185.1 Pseudomonadota bacterium | reverse complement strand
CTGGATGTTGACCCAGGCGCGGCGTTTGTTGAATGGGTCGAAGTACAAGCCAGTGAACTCCGATCCCGGCGTGCCGTTCGAGGCCCAACGCGCCAAGCCCTCGCCCGGATCGTTTAGGTCACCGTCCTTGTTCAGATCTTTGGCGAACCAGATGTCGTCGTCAACGCCGCCGTTGCGGTCTTCGACGATGTAGATGTTGCCCTCATGGTCGATCGCCAAGTTGTCGGGGTTGGCCAAAGCGGTTCCGACAGCGGCGCCGGTAGCCAAATCGGTTGTGGCTCTGCTGGCGAACACAGAAATTGTGTTCGTCTTCAGATCAAGTCTATAAACCTCGTGCGTAGTGGTAGTCGCCATGTATAAGTATTCGTTACCCTTCAAAGCCTGGATCTGGATATCTTCAGGACGCTGGTAGTCAGTGCCTTTGAATAGCGGCAGGTTGGCGGTTTCACGTGCATCGACCGAGGTAACGCCGTCGACGTCGGTAATACTCAGTGCGCCCGGTAAAGCTTTGCCGTTAGCGTCCGTGATCGCAACCCAGGTATACGCGCCGGTGGCGTTCGCGGCGTTGCCGTCGCCGACACGCAACACGAAAGTTTGGCCGGCGGCAAAGTAATCTGCCTTGCCATTCTTGACGCGCCTCATCTTGGCTGCGGGCGTGTACTTATACATGCAGCCGCCGTTCAGTTCGTCGATGAAATACATGTTGCCAACCTTGTCGAACTGGATGCCTTCGTGCGAAGTGCGCGGAATCACATTCTGATGCACGAAATTCGCACCGTTGTTGCTGGTGGGCGTAAGCGGATTGAGGATCGCCAGTGCAGTGGTCGGGTTTTTCAGTTCGTACAGGCGTCCGTTATTGCTGCCAATACCCCAGGATTCTTCCGCCGTGATGAAGGTTCCCCAGGGCGTCCAGAAGGACGCATCGAACGACTTCTGATTGCTTTGGCTTTGCCAAACGGTGTCGGTCTTGCCTGTTTTAAGGTCGTGGCGCTGCACGCCCGCTATGTCCCCTTCGAACACAGTGAATAAGTACCGGCCATTTTTGCGACCGCTCTCGTTCAGTGTGTTCATGTCCCAAGCCGCGGGGTTTGTAAGTTCAAGGGTAGAGTTGGGCTTGCCATTGGCCAACTGAGTATGGCGATCAGCAATCGACTTCTGCGTAAAGCTGGCGTTGCCAAACGTGATCGGCTTGGCTTCGTCGGCGGTCGGGCCGGCTGAGGCGGCGAGCGGCGTAAAGTCTGAGAATCGAATGTCGTCATCTGCGAAAACGGAGGAGCCGGCTAACAGCAGGCCAATGGCTGCGGCGAGCTTGGTGCAAGGGAATAAATCGTTCATGGGTCACCTTTGAAGGAGTTAATCGATAAATGAAAATTCACAGCCTCCAATCTGTTGGAAGGCGCCTGCGTACCGCTGCGATTCGAGCATCGCAACGGAATCGGGCGAAGAGATTTATAGCATTCGATTGTGACAGTCTTTTTACGGTCAGTGCCGCCGGCAAGATCGCAAATTTGGGGCACGTCTCGCAGCGAATTCGCACAACTTCTTGTCGCCGGGATATTTTCGGATTAAGCTCAAATACTCGTTTTACTTCGTAGCTAGTCTCTAGGCAACACTCGCACCGGCATGCCACTAAACGCATTTCATCCCGCTGTCCGCGCTTGGTTCACCGAGGCGTTTGCGCAACCGACGCCGGCGCAGATCGATGCCTGGCCGGCGATTTTGGCCGGTCGCCACGTTCTGGTCGCGGCGCCGACCGGATCGGGCAAGACGCTGGCGGCGTTTCTTGCCGCCATCGACGGCTTGGTGCGCCAGGGAATTGCGGGAAAACTCAGCGACGAAACGCAACTGGTTTATGTTTCGCCGCTGAAGGCGTTGTCCAACGACATTCAAAAAAATCTCAATGCGCCGCTCGCCGGCATACGCGAGCATCTGAAGCGGTTAAATTATCCCGACGTCGAGATTCGCACCTGGGTGCGCAGCGGCGATACGCCGCAGTCAGAACGGGAAAAAATGAAACGCCGGCCGCCACATATTCTGGTGACGACGCCGGAATCGCTTTACATTTTGCTGACCAGCGCGTCAGGCCGCAAAATGCTGGCGACGACGCGCGCCGTGATCGTCGACGAAATCCATGCCTTGGCGCCGAATAAGCGCGGCGCGCATCTGACGTTGACGTTGGAGCGGCTCGAAGCCGTCACCGGGCGCAGATTAACGCGAATCGGACTTTCGGCGACGCAAAAACCGATCGATCTGGTCGCGAAATTTTTGGTCGGCGATGCCGTGCGTCCCGGCAACGATTTATTCGATCAGGCGAATGGGGCCGCTTGCACGATTGTCGATGCCGGTCATGTGCGCATGCGCGACCTGGCCGTCGAATTGCCGCAATCGCCATTATCAGCGGTGATGTCGAATGACATCTGGCAAGAAGTCTACGGCCGTCTCGCCGAATTGATTTTGCTGCACAAAACCACCTTGATTTTCGTCAACACACGACGCATGGCCGAGCGCGTGGCGCGTTTTCTGTCCGAGCGTTTGGGCAAAGAAGCCGTCACCGCGCACCACGGCAGCATGGCGAAAGAGCAGCGTTTGCTCGCCGAGCAACGCTTGAAAGCCGGTGAGTTGCAAGCCTTGGTTGCGACGTCATCGCTGGAATTGGGCATTGACATCGGCGACGTGAATCTGGTGTGTCAACTCGGTTCGCCCCACGCCATCGCCGCATTTTTACAGCGTGTCGGCCGTTCCGGCCACAAAGTCGGCGCCGTGCCGAAAGGCCGTTTGTTTCCAACCTCGCGCGATGATTTAGTCGAATGCGCCGCGTTGCTCGACGCCGTCGAGCGCGGCGAACTCGATCAACTGGTGATTCGCGACAAACCGCTCGACGTCCTGGCGCAACAAATCGCCGCCGAAGTGGCGCTGCAAAATTGGCGCGAAGATGATTTATTTGCACTGATTCGCCGCGCCTATCCGTTTCGCAACCTCACGCGCGAGGAGTTCCTGGAAATCGTGCGCATGCTCGCCGACGGTTACACCACGCGCCGCGGCCGCGGCAACGCTTACATTCATCGCGATGCGGTCAACAATGTGCTGCATGGCCGTCGCGGCGCGGCGTTGACCGCGGTCACATCCGGCGGCACGATTCCCGATACCGCCGACTACAACGTCGTGCTCGAGCCGGAAGCGATTCACGTCGGCACGGTCAACGAAGATTTCGCCATCGAAAGCATGGCCGGTGATGTGTTTCAACTCGGCAATCAGTCTTATCAAATCATGCGCGTTGAGCGCGGCACGGTGCGCGTCGAAGACGCACACGGCGCGCCGCCGAGTATTCCGTTTTGGCTCGGTGAAGGTGCGGCGCGCAGTGACGCGTTGACCCAAAGCGTGTCGCGTTTGCGCGCTGAACTCGCCAAAGACTTCCAACAGCATTGCCATGAGCAAGCACTGGTGCGGCTCTCCGGCTTGCTTGGAGATAACGGCGATGCCGCGCGGCA
>JANNFT010000299.1:0-3942 GCA_031380185.1 Pseudomonadota bacterium | reverse complement strand
GCGCGAATGCCGCTCACCAAGCGTTACCGCGCGCCGCGCCTGGGCTTTGCGCGCACCTATAACGACGCCGATGTCCTGTTGCTCGCCCAGACTGATTCGTTACACGGCACGTTGTCAGGCTTGGCCACCAAGAAACTCATGGAACGTGCCTACAACGTGTTTGGTGATACCCGTTACTTGCGTTTGGCCGTTCTCTCGGTGGCGCACCTATACAATCTGCGCCGGCGTACCGGGTACGAGCGACACCGCCAGGTTTGGACCAAGACGCGCCCAGTGACGATTCCCATCGGTGAGCGACGCGCCCCCGCCCCGAATAACCAACCGGGCTATTTACGGGTGGACAGCGTGCACCAGGGCGATCGGGACGGTATCAAAGGCGTCTATCACATCAATACGGTGGATTGCGTCACTCAGTACGAAGGTGTCGCTACTTGCGAGCGAATCAGCGAGGCGTTCCTTATTCCGGTGCTCGAAGCGCTACTGGAAGGCTTCCCGTTCGTCATCAAGGGATTTCATTCAGACAACGGCTCGGAATACATCAATCGCCACGTGGCAAAATTGCTCAACAAGCTACTCATTGAAGAACAAACTAAATCGCGTTCCCGGCACAGTAACGATAACGCCCAGGCCGAATCCAAGAATGGCTCCATCGTACGCAAGCACTTGGGCTACAGCCACATCCCACAACGCTTCGCGAACCTGGTCAATTCGTTCTGCTGCGATCATCTGAACCCATATATCAATTTCCACCGGCCGTGCCTATTCGCCGAAACCATCGTCGATGCCAAAGGCCGAATCCGTAAACGTTATCCCTACCAACTCATGATGACGCCCTATGAGAAACTCAAGTCACTGGATTCGGCTGAGCAATTCCTGAAACCAGGCATCACGTTTCAACAACTCGATGGCCCTAGGCCACCCCGTGCTCAAGCTCATGCAATCAGCGATAATAAGGCCGCGCAACGAATGAATGATGCGCGGGCAATACTCTTTAAAACTATTTTTAACCGATCGAAATCTGCCGCCTGATCCTATTCAAAAACTACCCCACTCAGACTCATACCTCAATTGGAATGTACTCGCTCTGCCAAAGAACACGAAGCTCCAGCGGCGCAATTGCTTCACAGTTACTAATTTTGCCGCGTCGCGAGACTTATCCAGCGCGCCTCCTGGCAAAGGCATCGCCACGAGCCAGTATCCATGCGGGTCTTGGCTATGCTACTGCGAACAATGCGCGTGGATTCTTTTCCGCGATAAGCAGCAGAGTTCGCGCCGCGCCCGATGGCGCGCGCCGCCCCTGTTCCCACTCCTTCATCAGTCCAAAGCCAAGATTCGCCGCCTCAGGCGTTGTCCGAGCTGCGTTTCCACACCCGGACGAAAGCCGCGAGTTTCGCTTTGCTCGACACCCTATCATCCGGCAGTAGATCGAGGAAATCCGATAGCCGCTTAGATTTCATAATGGTGTAAAAGGTCAACGCCATAACCGGGATCAACACCGCCAGGAAATAAATGATTTTGACGAGCAGCGGCTGCTCTGCCGCGCTGATCAGGTTCATGCCGAGGAAACCGGTGGCGACCGTGCCGATCAGCCCGAAGGTAGTCACGACCGTGAGGCGCACCACGGTGTTCGCCTGGCGACGCAGACCGTCTCGCTCAAGGTAACGACTCATGTCGTCGATCTCTTCGCGCGTCTCGGCGAACAACTGGTCTGTACCCAACTGACCACTCCACCGTTTGAACAATTCCCGCGCCGGGACTTGCTCCGAAACTTCGTGGAACCAGTAGCGATGCGTGAAGCGCAAGAATATTTCCTGAATATGGCGAATCGCACGCTTGAATTGCCGGATCGACTCGGGGTGCTGGATATCGAGTCTGCTGATGGTGACGATCAAGCGATCGGACAGCATGAGCAGCGCGGCTCGATGAAAATAAACGATCAGCCCCAACATAAAATATTGATGGCGAAACTGTCCGAGCAGCCCGGTCTCGGCATCGATAAAAAATCGTTCGTTGTAGTCTCCGACCATGACAAAGCCGTGGCTGCTGCACATGAAGCGGGTATTGCACCTGGATGGACTATGTTCGTCCCAGTGACGGTCGTAGCAGTAACGCTGCTCGAAGTCGGCTAGGTGTCGCTCCGAATAGGGCAGCGTGTTCGAATCCCCGGCCCCGGCAGCAAGCGCCAAGCGCGCAAAGTCTCCGCGCGTAAGCTCGGTCGGCGCATCGAGGGCCAAATAGGCTAACGATGGCATACGGTAGTGTTCGATCTGGCGGTAGCGGATTGCTCCCTTGCGTTCCGAGTGGTGCAACGCCATAGGTTCGAGCAGATACTCCCAGTGCGAGGCGATACAAGGCGCACGGTGCCGGCGCACGAATGCAAGATACTTTTCGCGCCGTTCATAGTCTGCGGCCGCCAGCACCTCTCCGGCATGTGAAAGCCATTCCACCCGCTTGAGACAATGCGCCGCCGCGCCGCTATCCTCCCAGTACGCGGGATAAGCGCGTCCGAACCGAAACAGCATGTCCTGCACGCGCGCAAGGCTAATATTCTGTGCGCCAATTTCCAAAGCGAGTATGGCGATATCGAGATCGTAGAAAAAATAAAGCTCGGCGCGTTCGATATCAAATATCGTCACATCCTCGCTTTGCGCGCTGGTGATCCGCACCTTGGCCAAGTCGCCGCGGCGGAACGCTCTGATCGGCGATTCGCCGTAGCTGCGCCTCACTGCGTCGCCCATACCTTGGCCGTACAGAAAGCGTTGAACATGGGGAAGAAAGGTAACGAATTCGCGATAATTGCGTTCGAGAAATCGCGTTTCATCATCGCAGAATGGGTCCGCGACTTCGCTCCAGGGATTGTTTTGTATCCCGGCAAACAGTTCTGAATGCTTCTGAATTTGCACGCCTTCTTGTGTCGGCGTGAGTTGTAGCGGCCATAGCAGGATTTGCCTGAACTGCCGCACCATTATGTCAGCCATCGAATCCTCCTTATGTTATGACACCTTATTGTTGAACACAGCACGCCGTACTGCCAAAACTGCCGTGGCCGCAAAAGGTCGGAAAACGAATCCAAATTGGCCAAGCAGCCAAAATCATACTCCCATCGGTCTTATTTCCCCGCGTCCACTATCCTCTTGAACGCACACTGGCGTGAACCGCCAAACCGATTCTCGATTGCCGGTCGTGCCGATGAACGGTCCCATCGATGAGACCAAGAACGCGCATGACAAAATCGAATGCCATTGACTACCAGGTGGCCGAGCGATAGATTAGCGCTCAGCGGAACGGGCCTTTAAACTCCCTGTTCGCAGACTTCGCAGACCGGCGTTTTTCTACGGCAGCGCTGGCGCGTATCCCGCCAACTCAAGGAGGAATGGTCATGGCCAAGCACCCACACGTTTGTTTCGATCGCGTCTTACCGCGCGACCTTATGCGCCCGCAAGCGACGATCCGCCCGCGCAACGGCGCGCTGCGTGCGATATCGCCGATCGGCAAGACCTGGATGAACGGTTCAACGTTGCACGTGCGCTTCATGGGCGGCACGGCGCAGCAGCAGGCCGTGGCCAAGGAGCAGGCCAAGTGGTGGAGCGACCGCGCCAATCTGACCTTCGTCTTCGATAACGCACCGGACGCGGACATCCGCATCACCTTTGACGGGAACGACGGCGCCTGGAGTTACGTAGGCACCGACGCCAAGGGCATACCGGCCAACGAAGCCACGATGAACCTGGGGTTTCTCGACGGCGGCACCGCGGCGCATGAATTCGGCCACGCCATTGGCCTCGCGCATGAGCACCAGAATCCCGCCGGCGGCATCCAATGGAACGAGGCAGTCGTTATCCGCGAACTGGCCGGCTCCCCAAACTTCTGGAGCGAAGCTCAGGCGCGTCACAACGTCCTGCGCAAGTATTCCGCCGACCAGATCAACGGCACCGCCTTCGA
>JANNFT010000384.1:0-16333 GCA_031380185.1 Pseudomonadota bacterium | reverse complement strand
CGCGAAAGCGGGAATCCATTGTGCATAGCCAGGGCATCCAGCCTCGAAATGCAAACGTACCTCGCGCAAGCATACGCCACATGGATTCCCGCTTTCGCGGGAATGACCGGGTGGCCTAGGGCTACAAGCTTGGGAAGGCGGTACTCGGCTGCGACTGGCATGTCTAATGAGGCAATGGCCCGAGGCCGGCGGCTAGCCTCGGGCTGCCCCGTATCCATGCGGCTATCAAGACATGCATTGCCACGAAGCAATGGCCCAAGGCCACCCAGTCTGGGCGCGGCTCCCAGCAACGGCAAACAAAATGTAGGTTGGGGTGAGGAACGAACCCCAACATCACCTCTCAATCGCAAACCTGTTGGGTTTCGTGCATCAACCCAACCTACGCGCTACTATTGCGGATCAGGCCGATTCCAAGTTTCGCGCGGGAATGACGAACGGTTAGCGCCAATGTCTCGGCGATCGAAAAAACTATTGCCGCAGTTTGCTGAATACCAGGTCGCTGTCTTTGCGCTTCATATGGCAGGTGACGCATGCTTCGATCGGTCCGTTCACCGCGACTTCGCGATCGGTCTTGCTGTTGCCGGCAAAATGTTCAAAGCCCCAACCGCCGGTCGCTTTAAACTTCTCGCGATCTTTTTGCATGACGCCGAGCCAGCGACGCTCGCCTTCGACCAGCGATCCGCCCTCCTCTACGAGCGCGAAGACATCGAGTATCAGCACCGAGCCTTCGGGAAACGCGCCGGTTTGATAGCCGGTCAATCCTGCGGCGTTGGCGTAGATATGATGAATGCCGCCGATCTGCGCAAAACGTGGATGGTCTTTGGTGGCGATTTGCGATTTGACATGAAACCAGCTACGGTAACCTTCGGGATAAGGGACTTCATCCGCTCCGCCTGCCGAGCGACTCAACCCGAGCGATACGATAACGGCGATGATTCCAACTTTGACGCGATGCATGATTTTCTCCTATTTGATCCGGTTCTTTCACTCCGCAGCCGGCGACGCGCCTTGCTGTTAAACTATTCTTCTGAGGATAAAGCGGCTCACCCTAAAACGATGCGACATAATCATATCGCACAACGCATTCCGTCGCACGCGAATCGCGGTTATCGGCACGGCAATCGCGTTGCATTGAATCAAAAACAATAGGCCGCAATCATGCTTTCGACCATTCCTGAAAAAAACATGCGCGTAGTGCGTGCGACCTTGGCCGCCGGCTGGCTGCTGATCATCGCTTCGCTGTTTTGGGATCCAATCACGCCGGCGCTGACTCAACCCGATAATCTCGCCAGTCCGTTTCATTTGCAGGGAAAATCCGTCGCGGTGCAGGGGCAGATCTTGCCGGAAACGCCTTACGCTATGGCGAATCGTTTTTTCTGGACCATGCTGATTCCGCTGTTGCCGATGTTTCTGATGGTGTTCGGCCACGAAGCGTGGCGGCGCATCTGTCCGTTGTCCTTCATCTCGCAATTGCCACGCTACTTAAATTGGCAGCACAAAAAACCGGTGCTAATTCGCCGCACCGGCCAAGTGGAACGCCAGTTGGCGCTGGTCGGAAAAGACGGATGGCTCGGACGAAACGTGTTGTATGTTCAATTCAGCCTGTTGTTTCTTGCGCTGTGTTCACGCCTTCTGTTCTTCAATTCTGACCGCCTCGCGCTCGCCGTATTTTTCATCGGCGTGATCAGCGCCGCCTTGCTGGTCGGTTATTTCTGGGGCGGTAAAACCTGGTGCGGTTACGTCTGCCCGATCTCGGTGGTGCAAAAAATTTATACCGGGCCGGGTGGGCTGCTTGAAAGCCAAGCGCACTTAACGCGCAAGCCGGTTTCGCAGTCGATGTGTCGAGCAACCACACCCAATGGCGAGGTCAGCACTTGCGTCGGTTGCACGCCGAACTGCCCGGACATCGATCTCGAACGATCCTATTGGCAGAACGTCGCCGATCCGGCGCGGCGCCATGTTTACTACGGCTTCTTCGGCCTGATTTATGGCTTCTACTATTTTTATTATTGGTATTCCGGCAACTGGGACTATTACTTTTCCGGGGCGTGGACGCACGAGCCGGATCAACTGCAACAACTGTTTCGCGCCGGTCTTTACATTAACGACCAGGTCATCAATATTCCCAAAGTGATCGCTGTTCCGATCGTGCTGGGCATTTACGTGCTCGGCGCGATAGGACTTGGAAGACTTTTAGAGGTCGTTTACCGGCGTGTTCGTTTGGCAATCAATCGTCCGTTGCCCGACGCGGAATTCTTCAACCATTGCCTGAGTTTTTGTGCGTATGTCTCGATCAATTCCTTCTACTGTTTCGGCGGCCGGCCGAACTTGGATTTGCTGCCATCGCCGGCGCTGCGGTTTCTCGATATCGTGATCGTGTCGCTGACGACATTGTGGTTCATACGCTCACTACAGCGCAGCCCGACGAAATATCGCCGCGAAGGGCTGGCGTCGAGCTTACTCGATCAATTGAAGAATCTGCAATTCGACGCCTCGAAACATCTGGACGGCCGCTCGTTAGAGGATTTAAAACCGGACGAAATCTACGTCTTAGCCAAAACCCTGCCGAGTTTTTCGCGTGATCAGAAATTGCAGGCCTACGAGAATATTCTGCTCGACACGATTCGCACCGGACGCGCTGATCCCGCCAACGCCCTTGAATTCATGCGCGAGCTGCGCGGCCAAATGGGCGTCAGCGACAGCGAGCATCACCAGTTGCTCGAGCAACTCGGACTGGATACGTCGGGAAAAATTGACCCCGACTCAACGGTATCGTACGAAAGCTGGATTCGCACCGAAAACTATCGAAAGATTCTCGAATCGCTCGCGGCGCCGCTGCTTGAACAGGGCACGCCGTTAGCAACTATTCTAACGCTGCCCGACATTCGACCGGTGATCGAAAATTCCCGCGCGATTTACCAAATATCACCACTGGAACACGATAGCGCGGTGGCGCACATCGCCGGCGTCGGCGGTATCCAGTTCGAGCGCGCACGCACGCAGCTTAAAATGCTGCGCTATTTGGCGAGCCTTAAGTTCGGTCTAATCGGCCAAAGCTTTGTTGACACCCAGTGGCTGCCCTTGGCGCAGCTTCTCGGGAAAATTGTGCGTCGCCGCGTGCAGTCGATCTGCGCCAAGTTATTTTCGGTGTTGCTTACACTCGGCAATTCAAATGAATCCAAATGGATTGCGCACAAACTTGCGCTGCTGATCGGCGGCGATATCGACGCTATGCTCGCGCTGCCCATCGGCGCGGGAACCTCCGTCACCTGGGCCGAGACGCTGCATGAGAGCGTCGTGTTTCATCTTCGCGGCGGCGCGCTCGACGTTTCCGTCAGCACTCCGGTTGACAATTTGGAGACGTACACCTATCGTGATGTGATTGCTGACGGTGTTTCCATCACCGATAACTTGCGCCAGCTTGCGCTGGATTCCGACCCGTTGGTGTCGGCGCTTGCACTGACCGCAATCGCCTACGCCGATCCCAGCGCCGCACGCGAAGCGGCCGCGGGCATCCGTCAAGAAGGTAGCGCCTCCCATTGGTTGCTGTTGGAGGTAATGGCAGGCCTAATTGATGGCCGTCTACCCGCGAACGCCACCTCCAACAGCCAATGCATCAGAGTCACTATCGTCACGCCGGGCTTCGGGCAACGCACCGTCAGCTTCGAAAAACCTTACCTCTCGGTCGGCCGCGCAGCAGACAACGACATCGCACTGACCAGCCACGCGCTGCTGCCCTACCACTTTGCGATCATTCGCGAACCCCATGCGGTGACGTTGCAGCGGCTGGACGCGTTGGCCGCAGTATTCGTTAACGCAGAAGCATGGCTCGGCAAGCAGATCAACGTCGAGAGCGGCGCGCGCGTGTCGTTCTCGCCCGCGTCGGAAGCGGGGTCGATGCTGATTCTGGAATGGGATGCAGCCGAAATAGCCTACGCGGTGGAAACGTCCGAAACCATGACCAAACTGTTGCGGCTGTCGCAAAGCGCCATGTTTCAGGATCTAAACCCGACCTCTCTCGCGGAGATCGCCCGTACCGCGGAAGTCCGCCTCTACGCTCACGGCGCCTATCTGTGTCGCCAGGGCGACTCGTCAACGAACGCCTTTCTGTTGCAGACCGGCAGCGCGGATGTTCTTGCGGAAAAAGACGGAAAATCCGCATTGCTGCGTACATTTTCCGATGGCGCCATTATCGGTGAGTTGGCGGCTATCACGCGCCAGCCGCGTTCCGCGTCGGTACAGGTGACCTCGGAGACGGCGCGAGTGCTGGTGATCAACGGCGCCTATTTGCATGAGTTGTTGGAGCAGGATGTACATCTGACCATGAGCATGCTCGATGTCGTCGCAACCTCACTGCTCGATCTTAACAAACGGCTCAGAAGTATTGGGCGATGGGAAACGACCAATGAAAGCCATTGATGGCCAAGCGCCACAAGCGCTCACCACGGCACTTTTTCTGACGTTTGTCTTCATCACCGACACGAACGGCAGCCTCACCTCCCGCGATGTAGAACGCCTCAACCAATTGTTGGCCGATACGAGTTGGGTCGACGATGCGTTATTGCGCGCGGCGCTGGCGGGACTTGGCACACACTACACGGCGTTATGGAAGGCCTACGACGCGGGCAATATTTCGCGCGATCCACAGAATCTTGCCGCAGCGTTGGCGCAGGCGCTGAACGGGCTGGATGCGAATAGCGCCGCGAATGTGAGTGCCGCGCTGCGCCTCTTTGCGCAACGCATCGCCGATTCCGGATCGCTAGCGCTGGCGCGTCTTGGCGTCAGTGCGGCGGCGCGCGCGAAGCAGACAGCGTTGCTTGATTTCGAGCATCTACTTGCGGATATTCCGGGAGCGCTTGCGCCGCCGATCGAAGCCAGCGAGACCACCGCCACCGACGCCAATGCAACTGCATTCAGCGCCGCGGCCGGTGATCTTTGGCCTGCGGCGCAACTCGAGTTTGCACAGGAAAATACCTGGAAGCGTGGACGTACACGGGTGCGTTGTGTGCAAGTCACGCCGGAAACCCACAACGCCAAAAGCTTCACCTTCGTCACCGATCCGCCGCGCGTCTTAACCTATAAGCCAGGGCAATTCATTACGCTGGAAGTGCCGATCGATGGCAAGATCGTGCACCGCAGCTATACAATTTCGTCATCGCCGTCGCGCCCGTATTCCCTCACTATTACGGTTAAGCGCGCGACCAACAGCACGGTCTCGAAATGGTTGCATGAAAATGCCGCGCCAGGATTCGAGATGGAAATAGCCGGCCCGAACGGGAATTTTAGTTGCCTTGATGCGCCGGCGGAAAAGTTGCTGTTGATTGGCGCCGGCAGCGGAATTACGCCGCTCATGTCGATGTTGCGTTGGCTCAGCGACACCGCCTCGCCCGTCGATGTGATCTTGATTTACAACGTGCGCACGCCGAACGATATTATTTTCGAACGCGAGTTGCACCTCATCAGCAGCAAGATGGGCGACAAGTTGCGCTTGGCTATCGTCCCGGCTCAGGCGCCAGCGGGCCACGCGTGGAACGGGCCAACCGGTCACTTCACAGAAAATCTGCTGCGTTACTTCGCAGCGGATTTCTTGCAGCGAGAAGTTTTTGTCTGCGGTCCGGCCGGTTATATGGGCACGGTGAAAGGTCTGCTAGATCACGCCGGGTTTCCCGCGCAGCGTTTCCATCAAGAGAGCTTTGGCGCAGGTCCGGCTGCGCCGGCGATGGTAACGCCGAGCGCGGTCAGTCCGCCCTCTTCCACTTCACTTCCATCCGCACCGCCAGTCGCCGCGGCGCCGCGCAAGGCCGAGGCGGAAGGCGCCGCGCCTGCTTCATTCGGTGATGGCACAGTCTACGAAGTCGTATTCTCGAAAAGCGGCAAGTCCATCATATGTAAGGCAGACGATTTCATCCTTGAGATCGCCGAAGCGCACGGCCTGGTGCTCGCAAATTCCTGCCGCGCCGGCGCCTGCGGCACCTGCCGTCTGACCAAGATCGAAGGTACGGTTCTAATGGACGATCAAACCGCGCTGACCGACGAGGACATTCAGTCCGGCATGGTCGTGATCTGCATCGGCCGCGCCCACGGGCGGGTGGTGCTGGATGCTTGAAAGGTTATAAATCGGTGCGCGATTCAACATCGATCTCGCGAACATCTCAGCCGGGAACCGAAACCGAAAAGCCTTCGGCAGACTTTTGAAAAGCCTGCGCAAGTAACCCCATGGACCGTGCGTTTTGTTGCAATTTTATTCCTGCTGCCAGTGTCCCGATTTGCCGCCGAGTTTTTCCACCAGCCGTACGCCTTCCATGCGCATGCCGCGGTCGACGGCCTTGCACATGTCATAAATCGTTAGCAATGCGATTTGTACCGCGGTCAGCGCTTCCATCTCGACACCGGTGCGGCCGACGGTTTCCGTCGTCGCTTCGCAATGGATGGCGCACGTTGATTCATCGAGCGTAAACTCCACCGCGACGCGCGTCAGCGGAATCGGATGGCAAAGCGGTATCAATTCCCAGGTGCGTTTCGCACCTTGGATCCCGGCGATGCGCGCAATGCCGAGCACGTCACCTTTTTTCGTCGAGCCTTGTTTGACCATCGCGAAGGTCGCCGCTTGCATCAAAATACTGCCGACGGCACGGGCGACGCGATGGGTCTCGGCCTTTGCCGCCACGTCAACCATGTGAGCTTGGCCCCGTTCATCGAAGTGCGTTAAAGGATTCGTCATCGCGCGCTAAGGAACTTGTGAGGGAAAGCCGGTATCATAGCACTATGAAATTCATCGCTTTATTCACCGCGTTCTGCCTTTTGGCACAGCCCGCACTCGCGGCAAATGACTTGCCCGATCTTGGCGAAAGCGCGCAAAGCGTGTTCACGCCGCAGCAAGAACGCGCCTTGGGCAACAAGATCATGGCCGAGATTCGCGCCTACAAGGATTATGACGACGATCCGGAAGTGGTGGACTATCTCAACTCACTCGGCAATCGCTTGGTGGCGAATAGTGCCGACCGCGGCCGCGCATTCGAGTTTTTTTTGATGCGTGATAACACCTTGAACGCCTTCGCGCTGCCCGGCGCATTTGTCGGCGTTCATTCGGGTTTAATACTCGCGGCGGAAAGCGAATCGGAACTCGCTTCGGTGCTTGCGCACGAAATCGGCCACGTCACGCAACGCCACATCGCGCGGCAAATTGCCGGCCAGGAACGCAGCGGTTGGGCGACGCTCGCGGCCTTGGCTCTCGCGATTCTGGTCGCGCGCTCTAATGCCCAGGCGGCACAAGCGGCCATCGCCGGCGCGCAAGCGGCGAGCATCCAATCGCAACTCAATTACACCCGCGAGTACGAACGCGAAGCCGATCGCACCGGCATCGAGTTGTTGAGCAAAACCGGTTTTGACTCGCGTGGCGCCGTGTCGTTTTTCGAGCGTATGCAGCGCAACAATCGCGTCTACGACACCAACGCGCCGCAATACCTGCTGACGCATCCTTTGACCAGCGATCGCATCGCGGATATTCAAAATCGCGTCGATCAATTGCCGACGACGAAAGCCACCGATAGCTTGGATTTTCAATTGGTGCGCGCCAAACTTCGCGCCCTGCTTCACCCTACAAAAGACGCGCTGCGCTACTTCGAAGGATTGCGTCAGGAAACGCCGAGTAGCAACGTCGAAGGCGGCATAGTCGCCGGCTTCGGTTTGGCGAGCGTGTTACGCCGCATGAATGATTTCACAGGCGCGGAAAAAGCCTTGACGCCGATACGCAAGAAAACACCAAACGCGATGCTCGATAATCTCGCGGCAAATATCAAGCGCGATTTAAAAGATCCGAAAGCTGCGATCGGGATTTATCAAGCGGCTCTGAAGCGCTATGGCGACAGCCGCGCCTTGGCCTACGGCTATGCGGAAACCCTGATCGAAACGAACGACAGCAAACAAGCGTTGGCCTTTATAGCAGATCGTTTACTCATCACAAGCAGCGACCCGGACCTCTATGATCTGCAGGGTAAAGCCTATGCCGCGCAAGGAAAGAAATTGCTGCAGCATCAATCGCTCGCCGAAGCTTATGTGCGAATTGGCAATATCTCCGCGGCCGTCGACCAATTGGAAATCGCTGCACGCAGCGGTGACGGCGATTATTACCAGCAATCCAGCGTAGAGGCGCGCCTAAAAGAATTGCGCGCCCAACTCGCTGCCGAAAAACCAAATAAACCCAAGCCCAATTAGATATTTATGTCACGCAATTTAAACGCCGCTGCGTTCGGCTTCGCTTTAGCGTTTGTATACCTTTCGCTCGGCATCGCCACCGCTGAAGAAACGAAAGAAATGACGGGCCAACAACTCGCCTTCAGCACCGCAAAAGGCAATTGCCTCGCCTGTCACCAATTGCCCGGTGATCCGTCCGCTATTACATCGGCGAATATCGGCCCGCCCTTGATTGGCATGAAGGAACGCTTCCCCGATCGCGCAAGACTGCGAGCACAGATTTGGGACGCAACCGCCTTTAATCAGGATACGGTTATGCCGCCGTTCGGTAAGCATAAAGTCCTCACTGACCACGAAATTGATAAAATAACAAATTACATTGCAGGTTTATGAGGATCCCGAGACTCGATGGATAATATACGCAGACTGTTTTTGACCCGGTGCGCGGCATTTAGCGCCGCTGTGATGGCCGGGGTGCTGAAACCCTTGCAGGCATTGGCGGCGGAATGGAACAAAATCGCATTCGACGCGAAAACGCTTCCCGAAGCGCTGAAAGGCGCCGGCGTTCAGAACGCCAGCGAAAGCAAAGACATGGTCATAAAAGCGCCGGATATTGCAGAGAACAGCGCCGTCGTGCCGGTCGAAGTCCATTGCAAAATTCCCGGTGCGCAAATGGTTTACATTTTCGCCGACAAAAATCCACAGCCGTTGATCGCGCAATTCGCGATCGCCGAGGCGGTCGAGCCTTACATTTCCACCCGAATCAAAATGGGCGATACCGGCAATATTCGCGTCGTCGTGCAAGCGGGCGGAAAAAATTACACGGCGACGAAAGAAGTCAAAGTCACTATTGGCGGTTGCGGTTAAGCGGGCGCTGTCGCACGTGGCACGCCTCATCCCCAGCCCTCGCCCTCCCTTCGCCAGACTCAGTGCAGGCCGGGTTAGGGTGAGGGTAAGACGTTGCGTGGTCGGCAGTCTTTGCAGTTTACCTATCGCTAAATTGTACCTTTTGGAGAAAACGACACATGGCTGATCCGATGAAAATACGCGCGCAAGTCGCGGGCGATATTGCGGACATCAAGATTCTGATGAATCACCCGATGGAAACCGGACGCAAAAAAAACGATAACGGCGAATGGGTCATGGCCTCGCAGCCGCACTTCATTCAACAAGTCAGCATCACGCTGAACGGCAAGACCGTGGTCGACGGGCAGTT
Source organism: Pseudomonadota bacterium (assembly GCA_031380185.1). GTDB lineage: Bacteria > Pseudomonadota > Gammaproteobacteria > Burkholderiales > JALYOK01 > JALYOK01. Next base: position 6,924 of record JANNFT010000384.1, on the reverse strand, counting down.
TGGGTCATCCGTTTCGAGGAATCCCTTTCTCGGTTTTAAGATCAAGGGTGCGAAGGTAGGCGATGAATTGGTCGTCAGTTGGGTCGATAATAAAGGCGATCAGCGCACCGATAAAACTAAGCTTGAAGCCAAGCCAGGCTAAACCGTATGTCGTCTAAAACTGCGTTGCGTTTTGTGGCTTTGGTTTGCTTCGCGGCCGTTTCGTTCGGATCGATTTCGCTTATCGCCGTGACAGATCCGGAGCATGATCGCTTGGCGTTTATCGAACTCTATCAAAAGAAATTTCCCGATCGTCCGCTTAGCGACTATGTGTTTGGAGCGCTGATGCTCAGCGAAGACGCAAAACAGCAATACGACAGCATTATGGAGTTTCCGCCATTCAGCCCGGTGATCGAAGCCGGAAAAGCGCAATGGGAAAAACCATTCAAAAATGGCAAAACATTTCCCGATTGTTTTCCCAATGGTGGGATACAAGTGGCAGGAAACTACCCGCAATACGACGAAAAACTCGGCAAAGTCGTGACCTTTGAAATGGCGATCAATCAATGCCTTGTAGCCAACGACGAAGCACCGCTGAAAATCGCTGACATGCAAACCATGGGCGTGCTGATGTCGTATGCGAGGACGCTGTCGGACGACATGAAGATGAATATCAAAGTCGAGAGCGCCGCGGCGCTTGAAAAATACGAAGCGGGCAAACAAGCTTTTTTTGCGCGCCGCGGGCAACTGAACTTCGCCTGCGCTTCGTGCCATATGCAAAACGCCGGCCACATTTTGCGCACGGAGATCCTCTCGCCGACCGTCGGCCAAGCAACGCACTGGCCCGTGTTTCGCGGTGGCGATAACTTGAACACGATCCAGGCTCGTTACAAACGTTGCCTGGAGCAAATCCGTGCCGAACCTCGGGAGCAAGGCGGTGAGGAGTTCAACAACTTGGAATATTTTCACTCCTACTTGAGTAACGGCCTACCGCTCAAAGCATCGGTTTATCGAAAATAAGACGCCATGGCTATGACGCGACGCGAGTTTTTGCATACCCTGGCGGCCGCTAGTGCTTCCGGCTTTGCGCTAAGTGGGAATGCGGCCGCAAACGCTCCGGCGAGCCCCTCTGAATTACCACGATTCGGTAATGTGGCATTGCTCCATCTCACCGATTGCCACGGGCAATTGCTGCCGGGACATTTTCGCGAACCGAGCATCAACCTTGGTCTCGGCGCCTATCGCGGCCGGCCGCCGCATATCGTCGGCGAAGCAATACTCAAACATTACGACATTGCACCGGGATCGCGTGCCGCCCACGCGTTCACGCATTTAGATTTCGTCAATGCCGCGCGAATTTATGGAAAGGTTGGCGGTTTTGCTCATCTGGCAACCTTAGTCAAACAGCTACGCGCCGAGCGGCCCGGTGCATTGCTGCTCGATGGCGGTGATTCCTGGCAAGGTTCAGCAACGGCGTTGTGGAGCAACGGCCAAGACATGGTCGATGCATCGAAACTACTTGGCGTCGATGTCATGACCGGTCATTGGGAATTCACCCTCGGCGCCGATCGCGTGATGGAAATCGTCGAGAAAGATTTTCGCGGCAAGATCGATTTCCTCGCGCAAAACGTCAGTACGCGAGACTTCGGCGATGCGGTCTTTAAGTCGCACAGCGTCCGAGAAATCAACGGCATTCGCGTTGCGGTAATCGGCCAAGCATTTCCCTACACGCCGATCGCTAACCCCGCCTACAAAGTTCCACAGTGGAGCTTCGGCATTCAAGAAGAATCCTTGCAGCGCAGCGTCGATGGTTTGCGCGCCCAAGGCGTTGGCCTGGTCGTGTTGCTGTCGCATAACGGCATGGACGTCGATCTTAAACTCGCGTCCCGGGTGACCGGAATCGACGTCATTTTTGGCGGACACACACACGATGCCACGCCGGAACCGATCATCATCGCCAACCGATCCGGCCAGACCGTGGTGACCAATGCCGGATGCAACGGAAAATTTCTTGGCGTCATGGATCTGGATGTTAAGTCGGGACGATTGAGTGACTTTCGCTATCGCCTACTGCCGGTATTCGCCAATCTAATCCCCGCCGATGCCGACATGGAAGCGCTGATCAGGCGTCATCGCGAGCCGTTCTTGGCCGATTTGCAAAATCAGCTTGCGACCACGGAAACCTTGCTTTATCGCCGCGGCAACTTCAACGGCAGTTTCGATCAATTAATATTGAACGCAATGTTAAATGTGATGGATGCCGAGATCGCTTTTTCGGCTGGCTTTCGCTGGGGCACGGCGCTGCTGCCTGGATCGCCCATCACGCGCGAAGACTTAATGGCGCAAACCGCGATCACCTACCCCTACACGGAAGTAAGCGAAATGAGCGGTTCAGCCATCAAAGCCTTGCTTGAAGATAAGGCTGATAATTTGTTTAATCCTGATCCCTATTTGCAGCAAGGCGGCGACATGATTCGAGTGGGTGGATTGCAATATTCGCTCGAACCTTCCGCGGCCATCGGGCAGCGAATCGGCCACCTGACATTGCACGGAAAAAACATTGAAGCAAGCCGCAAGTACAAAGTCGCGAGTTGGGGATCGCTCGACGAAACCGCTTCCGGCGCACCGATTTGGAACGTGGTCACAAGTTATCTGCGCGATCAACGCACCATCACCGCGAGCGCGCTGAATTTGCCACGGCTGGTCGGCGTAAATGGGAATCCCGGATGGGACGCCTGATGGCGCGCGTGGCGCTGCACTGGCGTTTTGTATTTTGGCTGCTGTTACTCGCCATCAGCGGCGCGGGATATGCACTGTGGAAAAAAATGCCGTCGGAGCAACTACCGCAGAAATTCAAAACCGAAAAAATCGACCGCGGCGACGTCGCGCAAACCATCACCGCCAACGGCACGTTGAATCCGGTTGTGGTCGTCAATGTCGGCACACAAATCTCCGGAACGATTCAGAAGTTGCACGTCAATTTCAACGATCAAGTAACCGCCGGCCAAATCCTCGCGGAACTTGATCCGTCGCTTCTGAGCGCAACACTGAAGCAAAGCCAAGCGAATCTCGCTAGCGTCGAAGCCAATCTTCGGCTCGCGAAAACCAAAGAAACGCGCGCGCGCAAACTCGTGACGCAGGGTTTTGTGGTGCAATCGCAACTCGATGAAGCGGTCGATGCCCTCGACTCGGCTAAAGCACAAATTAAGGTTGTCAAAGCGCAAATTGAGCGCGACGAAGCGAACTTACGCTACAGCACCATTCGCTCGCCGATCTCCGGCATCGTGATCGCACGCCCAGTCGATATTGGCCAAACCGTCGCCGCAAGTTTTCAAACACCGACGCTGTTTCAGATTGCGCAAGATTTGAAAGTGATGCAGATCGACACCAGCGTTGCCGAAGCAGATATCGGCAAGATCAAGCTGCAACAAGCGGTGAGTTTTTCCGTCGACACGTTTCCCGACAAGAATTTTGCCGGCTCGGTTAAGCAAATACGCCTCAACCCGAGCATTCAGCAAAACGTCGTCACCTACAACGTCGTGATTGCCGCGGATAACAGCGAAGGCTCCTTGCTGCCCGGCATGACCGCTCACGTTCAAATCAACACGCAACGTCATGAACAAGTGTTGCGCGTGCCGAACGCCGCGTTGCGTTACAAACCCAGCGATGCCGAACTCGCGGTTAAAAACGGCAGTCCCAAGCTGTATAAGGTGATCGACGGAAAACCCGTGCCGATTAACGTAAAACTTGGCATCGCCGACAGTCTCTTCACCGAGATCGCGTCCGGTGATCTCAACGAAGGCGACGAAGTCATCACGCGTGAGCTCAGCGCACGCAAGGGCCACGGAGATCAAGGTCCGTTCCGCTTTCGGATGATGTAATTCGAGTGTCCAGCGAACCGCTAATCCGCGTCGAGAATCTCGGCAAGCACTACGAAACCGCCGCGCCCGATACGCCGCCGGCGCTCAGCAAGGTCAGCGTCAATATTTCGGCCGGTGAGTTCGTCGCTATCATGGGGCCATCCGGCTCCGGCAAATCGACTTTCATGAACTTACTCGGCTGCCTCGATGTGCCGACGTCAGGCGCTTATTATCTCAACGGCCGAAATGTTGCCGAATTGAGCTTGAACGCCTTAGCGGATGTACGCAATCGCCAGCTTGGCTTCGTGTTCCAAGGATTCAATTTGCTGAAACGTGTTACAGCGTTGGACAATGTCGCACTACCGCTGCTTTACGCCGGCGTGGGCAAGAGCAAACGCCGCGCGCGCGCGCAGGAACTCTTGACGCAAATCGGGCTGGGGAAATACGGCCGGTCGCTACCCAATCGTATGTCCGGCGGACAACAACAACGCGTCGCGATCGCTCGCGCCCTCGCCAATTCTCCTAAAGTAATTTTAGCCGACGAACCCACCGGCAACCTCGACAGCGAAACCAGCAGCGAGATCATGGGCGTGTTCACCAAGCTCAATCGCGAACAAGGATTAACCATCATTCTGGTGACACACGAACAAGACATCGCGAATTTCGCCAACCGTCTGATTCGATTTCGCGACGGAATCGTGATTCACGACGGCGCGGTTATTCACTAATGAATCCTTTCGCAACACTCGGCGAAGCCTGGCGCGCGCTCGGCGCAAATCGGCTGCGCACCGCGCTGACCATGCTCGGCATGATTATCGGCGTTGCCGCCGTCGTGCTGATGCTCGCGGTAGGCGAAGGCGCAAAGCAAAATGTCAATCGTTCGGTGCAGTCCATGGGCAGCAATTTGTTTATTGTCATGTCAGGCTCGACGTCGGCGGGCGGATTTCGTGCCGGAATGGGATCATCACCGACTCTGACGCTTAAGGACGCAGAAGCGATTGCTAAGATTCCGTCGATCGCCGCATCCGCTCCGGACTTTAGGGGCAATGCGCAAATTGTTTTCGGCGCCAACAATTGGAGCACGCAGATTACCGGCGTCACGCCGGAATTCATGCTGGCGCGTTCTTGGTTCATGGACGAAGGTGAAATGTTGACCGAAGCCGACGTGCGCAACGCAACGCGCAACGCCATCGTCGGACAAACCGTCATAAAAAATATTTTCGGCGGCGACAGTCCCGTCGGCAAAACTATTCGCATCAAAAATCTCCCGTTTCTTGTCACCGGCACGTTGCAAGCCAAGGGCCAAAGCCTGGATGGACGCGACCAAGACGACACGGTGCTCGTTCCGATCACTACCGCGCAAGGGAAATTATTCGGCAATCCGTTCCCCGGCACGGTGCGCTTCATTAGCGTGCAAGCAAAATCGGTAGACTTGATGGACGAAGCGGAAGAAGAGATGAAGCAACTGCTACGTCAGCGCCATCGCATTCAGCCTGGCAGCGAAGACGATTTCAACATACGTAACCTTACCGCTGCCGCGCAAGCGGCATCCGCTGCAGCGCAAGCGATGTCGATGATGCTGGGCGCCATCGGATCGATTTCGCTGCTGGTCGGCGGCATCGGCATCATGAATATTATGTTGGTTTCAGTTACGGAACGCACGCGGGAGATCGGCGTGCGCATGGCCATTGGCGCACGGCGCCGCGACATTTTGCTGCAATTCTTATTGGAAGCCGTGATGATTTCCGTCATCGGCGGCCTAATCGGCGTCGCACTCGGCGCCTGGGGCGCCTACGGCGTTGCAATGGGTTTTGGCATGGAAGTCGAACTCAGCGGCCGCGCAATGCTGGTCGCATTCGCCGTTGCCGCCGCCACCGGGATATTCTTTGGACTTTACCCGGCACGGCGCGCGTCAAATCTCCGGCCGGTCGAAGCGTTACGTTACGAGTAATGACTAACCACACCACGCCAGGACGCCCGTGGTTATTGCCGCCTGCACCATGCCTCGCCACGACGCAGTCTGGGAGCGGTTTCCAGCCTTATTGAAATTAATGTTACTTAAGGTCACGATATAGTGCGCTCCGGACTATTGGACTTTCGTTTCGCACTGGATTGATGCGAAGCCGCACCGGAACGGAGCCGTTGAAGTGCGCAATGTCAGTACCCGATGATTCACCGAAGCTCGACAACCCTAAAAAAAATAAAAACTTAGCACACTATAAGCGAGTGGTCAGCGATCGATGGTACAGTCCTTGCATCAATCCAAGGAACCGTGTCGCCGGGTGGCGCGCGGCGAGCATCTCGTTGCTAACTCAAATAGGGGGTACGTCAATGAAAGCAATCAAAATGGGTCGTCCGCTGGCTAAGACGCTTTGCGTAACGATGCTGATGGCCGGGTTCGGCACTTTCGCTCAGGATGTCATCAAGATCGGTGTTCCCGTTGGCTTAAGCGGGGCGAACAGTGTCGTGGCGCCCTCGGTTGTTCAGTCGGCGGAGTTGGCGGTCGAAGAGATCAACGCCGCGGGCGGCATATTAGGCAAGAAAGTGGTTTTGGAAGTTGCCGACGACGGCAGCGGCGCGGCCGGTGCGCAGAAGGCATTCGATTCTCTGTTGTTCCAGAAAAAAGTGGATGTACTTATCACGATGGAAACCAGCGCAGCACGAAACGCCGGTTTGCCCATCGTGACGCGCGCGAAAAAACCGTTCATCTATACCTCATTTTACGAAGGCCGCTCCTGCAACAAATATCTTTACGTCAACGCCTGGGTGCCAGACCAGCAGGTGGCGCCCGTCGTCGATTATTTCATGAAGAAGTACAAGTCCAAGACCTATTTCTTGATCGGCAGCGACTATGCGTACGGGCGCGGCATGCTCGGCTTCACCCGCAAATACGCCGAGAGCAAAGGCGGCAAAATCCTGGGCGAAGAATATTTACCCATGGATGGCACTGATTGGACATCCATTATCTCTAAGCTAAAAGCGGCTAATCCTGACGCGGTGATCACGTCGACCGCCGGCGGCGCACCAAATGTGACGCTGACCAAGCAATTGCGCGCGGCGGGCATCAAGCTTCCCTATGGAAACC
>JANNFT010000194.1:0-10033 GCA_031380185.1 Pseudomonadota bacterium | reverse complement strand
CGTTGGCGGGATCGGCGCGACCAGCGCTGCTTTGTCGCTGACGCTGGGGGCCGTCTGGCCGCAACTACACTCGGCAGCGTCGCTCATTGTGGCACGCAGCCCCGTGGCCTGGGCGAGCACCATCGCGCCGCTAAGTTTGGGCGCCACCGGGCGTACCTTCGCGCTGATCCAGGTCGCGCAACCGCTGAAACAAAAAAGGCTAACTGCGAGAGCGGCAAATACAGTGAACTTCGGAATAGGTGCGGTCATGACTAAGTGAATTCTATATATCGTCTGCCGACATCGAGCGCCGGCAACTTTGGATTAAACTACAAGGCCTATCTTGGCAGGCAACGATAATGATATGGATTTTATTCGAAGCGGGAATTGCGCTGTGCTTAGCGATTTTTATTGTTTGGTGGACATTGCCGCGTTCGAAAAACAAAGACTCGGATAAAAAATAACTGCGCGCTCGCTAGTGCAATACCCGTGGCACGCTCAACACAAACTCGGGAATATTCGCGTCAAATTTCGTGCCGTCTTCCGCCACCATTTGATACGTCCCGCGCATCGTGCCAACCGGGGTCGCGATGGACGATCCGCTGGAATACTGGAAACTCTCACCGGGCCGCAAATAAGGTTGTTCGCCGACCACGCCTAAGCCACTGACTTCTTGCACCTGGTTCGACGCATCGGTGATGAACCAGTGCCGCCGCAATAATTGCGCCGCAACGCCGCCGGTGTTGGTGATCGTAATCGTGTATGAATAGACGTAACGATTTTCCTGCTCGTCAGATTGTTCCGGGACGAAGCTCGCAATTGCCTGCACCGATATGTCGTACTTGTTATTCTCAGCCATAACGGTTATTGCACACGAAAACGTCAAACTAGGCAAGCGCCACGTTTATCCAGCGGCGTTAAACAACTTGCCGCAGGCTCGGGTCAAGTTCATATTCGCATGAAAGGCAGTATCCATGCGGATTTCCAAAGAGGATGCGGGTAAATTCAATACCCGCGACTTTTCCGGATTAACACCTATGAAAAGCCTTGACGCGCGTGAGAAAATGCGTGTGCAATTCAACGCGCATCTTAATAGCGTGGATGGGCGTATTCCTTTTAACTGCGAATACGTCTACACCTGTCGACGTATTCGCCGATTGGCCGGTTGATTGAAAGCACAATAATGACCAAGGATAACGCTGAAAGAAAATTACTCGTTGGATTAATTGGCGCATGCCGCTTCCCGCCGAATTGCTGCGCCCCGATTTTTGGGTCGCGGAGCTTGTGTATTTCCCGATCGAAACCGAGCGCCTGTGAGCGGCACGTGCACGAGGCTGCGCGACGCTCGACGCTGGTGGCATGGCGGTAGCGCAGGCGGTCGGCGCTGTTGAGTTATTCACCGGAATCTCAGCCCGCGCTTCATGCATTGGACGATCATTTTCGCCGTGTGCTTGCAACGCGAACAGCGCATTGAAATTGACAAACGCGTTCGATATAATTACAGTTCCAGGCAGCTAGTGCTTCCAAAAAGGGGAGTAGCCTCACAACAGATGCCGTCAATTCGGGAGTAATCCCCGGTGCTGTTGGCAACGCAAGCCGTTGTGGCCAGACCTTTACCGATCGGTAAAGGTTTTTTTTGCCTGTTGTTTGCCGGTCTCGTTGCGCTGGCGTTGACATTTTCGATCAACGTTCAGAGGTAAATATATGGAATTATTTTCTCCCGAGTTTTTCTCCGCGCTTCTCGCAATCATTGTTATCGATCTGGTTCTCGCCGGCGACAATGCGATCGTCATCGCGCTCGCGGCGCGCGGTCTGCCGCCGCAATATCAAAAGCGAATCATCATCTGGGGAACCGTCGGTGCGATCGTCATTCGCGCTGTGATGACGCTCGGCGTGGTTTGGCTGCTGAAGATTCCGGGGCTTATGCTGGTTGGCGGCCTATTTTTGATTTGGATCGCCTACCGGTTGGTCGTTCCGCCGGAAAGTGACCATGGCAACCACGCGGGATCGAAGGCGAGCTTCTGGGGCGCGATCAAGACTATCGTCATTGCCGATGCTGTGATGGGCGTCGATAACGTACTCGGCGTCGCGGGCGCGGCACACGGCAGCTTCTTGCTGGTGGTGCTTGGGCTGATTATCAGCGTGCCGATCATGATGTTCGGTAGTTCGCTGGTGTTGAAGTGGATGGAGCGTTTCCCCTCGATCATCTACATCGGCGCCGCTGTTCTTGCGCTGACAGCGGCCGGCATGATCGATAAGGATCCGCTGCTGGAGGATTATTTCTTCAGCCACCGCGCAGTGGATTGGGGGCTGTATATTTTTATCGCAGGCGGTGTGTTGCTGGCCGGTTATTTGCGCAACAGCGCTAGAAGAACGCCTCCGATTCAACCTGTCGTTGAATCGGAGGTTAAAACAGTCAAACGCTGATCGCGGATTTATTATTGCCGGGCTGTGAGGCAAGCTTTGTGCGGCTCCCAAAGCATGCCCTTCCGGGAACCGCGTCGCATATGGCTGCGGTCGATGACTTCGCGGCGGCTTTTTTTTGGTCTCCGCGCGAAAAATGCTAAGTTAAGTTATCGCTGGCCGCCCGATTGGTTGTGGCCGGCCGCTCTCTCAACCCTCTCGGAGATTTCTAATGTTTCAAGCAATTCGCGGCCTAGTATGCGCAACAGCGCTCGCCTGTCTAAGCTTGTTTGGCACGGCCTTGGCTCAGGAAATTTTGAAAGTTTCTGCGATTCCCGATGAAGCACCCACCGAACTACAGCGCAAGTTCGCGCCACTGGGCAAGTATCTTGAAAGCAAAATCGGTATGAAGATTGAATTCATTCCGGTTACGGATTACGCGGCGTCGGTCGAAGCGCTGGCTGCTAAGAAAGTGGATCTAGTTTGGTACGGTGGTTTCACGTTCGTACAGGCGCGCATTCGCTCGGGTGGCAAGGCGATACCGCTGGTGCAGCGCGAGGAAGACGAGAAATTCAAATCGGTCTTCATCACCCGCTCCGATTCCGGCATCAAATCCATCGCCGATCTTAAGGGCAAGAATTTCACCTTCGGTTCCGTGTCCTCAACTTCCGGTCACCTGATGCCGCGCTACTATTTGATGCAACAAGGAATTACGCCGGACCAGGACATGCGGATTGCTTTCTCGGGCGCCCATGACGCGACGGCGTTTCAAGTGCTGGGCGGCAAAGTCGACGCCGGTGCGCTCAATATCTCAGTCTGGAACAAGCTCATTGAGGAGAAGAAGATCAATAGCGATGAGATGAAAGTGTTCTACACGACGCCGCCGTATTACGATTACAACTGGACGGTACGCAGTGAACTCGACGCGAAGCTGATCGAGAGAATTCGCAGCGCGTTCCTCGCGCTAGATGCGAGCAACCCGGAGCATGCGGAAATTCTGAAGCTACAACGTGCCGCTCGCTACATCCCGACCAAAGCCGAAAATTACAAAGGCATTGAAGAAGCTGCGCGTTCCGCCGGTCTGCTGAAGTGATTTTTTTCAATCGCCGTTGGCTGCGGCCATGAGCATCTCGCTCGCTGGTGTTTACGCGCGCTATGCCCGCTCCCAGCGTACCTCGCTGGCTGACATTTCATTGTCGTTTGTTCCCGGCGAACAAGTGGCGGTGATCGGGCCCAGTGGCGCCGGCAAGACTACCTTGTTGGCGACGCTCGCCTGCGCGATTCGGCCGAGCGAAGGTATCATGAATATTTTTGGCACGGATCCGTGGCGCTTGCCGGGCGCCGATTTGCACACGCTGCGCGCGTCGTTATTCCTTGCCCCGCAGTCGCCACCGCTGCCGCCGCGCCAGCGCGTCGTTAACGCGGTGCTTGCCGGCCGCCTACCGCGGTGGTCCACGTGGCAGGCATTGAGGTCCTTGGTTTATCCGATCGACATACCTGCGGCGCATGAGGCACTGGCGCGTTTTCATCTGGAAGACAAACTATTTTTGCGCTGCGATCGACTTTCGGGCGGCGAGCGTCAGCGCGTGGGATTAGCCCGGCTGATCACATCATCGGCGCGGCTCTTACTTCTCGACGAACCGGTTTCGGCGCTCGATCCCGCGCTCGCGCGGGAAGCGCTTGGCGTGTTGCAGACCGAAGCAACTACCCGCAATGCGACGCTCGTTGTGAGTTTGCACGCCGTCGATCTTGCCATGGGCTTGTTCGATCGCATTATTGGTCTGAAGGAGGGCCGCGTACAATTTGACCTGCCGCGCCGCAAGATCACCGATGCTTTGCTCACCGATCTTTACGGCGCGGAGCTGGCGTCTTCGTACCAGAGTGGTCCGGGCGAAGATCCGCTCGCACAACCCAAGCTTGTACGCTGCTCGTAATGGCCGCCGTCTCACCCACGCTGTCTCGCAATAGCGATGATCCGGCATGGCGTAGCCGCCTGTTGTGGCTGGTGGCGGCCCTGACCATCATCGCGCCGGCTGCTTGGCTGACTGAGTTCAACCCCGGCAAGCTCGCCGATGCCCATGCGCTGAAAACCACCGCTCGTTTCCTCGCGACGATGTTTCCGCCGGCGCTGGCGCCGGAGTTCCTTGCACGCATTGCCGTCGACGCCTGGCGGACTATTGCCATCGCCACGGTGGGCACGGTGTTGGCCGTCCTCATTGCCTTACCGCTTGCGCTTGTTGCCAACCGCCAACTTTCTATTTCCTCTTTAGGTGGCGGCGCAATGTGCGCCATTTGCGCCACGCTGCGCGGCGCCGTGCGTTGGATATTGATCGTGCTGCGTTCGATCCCGGAAATTGTTTGGGCTCTGATCTTTGTCCGGGCAGTGGGCCTCGGTGACAGCGCTGCCGTGATGGCCATCGCACTGACCTACGGCGGCATGCTGGGTAAGGTCTACATCGAAATTTTCGAATCGCAAGAAGCGCAGGCCTCGCGCGCGCTGCTCGCCAACGGCGCGAGCCGCGCCCAAGCGTTCGTCTATGCAACGTTTCCGGTTTGCTTGCCGGAGTTTTTATCGTACAGCGTATATCGCTGGGAGTGTGCGATTCGCGCCTCGGTCGTGATGGGCTTGGTCGGCGCCGGTGGTCTCGGGCAGCGGCTGGATGAATCCATGAAGAGTTTGAACGGCGGCGAGGTTTTCACGATTCTCGTCGTGTTTGTCGTGTTGGTGTGGCTTGCGGATAAATTGAGTGCGTGGTTGAGGCAGCAAACGGCATGAACGCGCGAGCATTTCTCATCGGTGGCGCGTTCGTTGTTTTCGTCGGCGCTTGCGTAGTGACTTTGACGGGTGACTGGCGCGGTTTCTTCAGCGTCGAATCCGCGCGACGCATGGCGCAACTCGCCCGCGACGCCATGCCGCCGGCGCACGACGGCGCCTTTCTCGCGAAGGTCGGCTACGCGAGCATGGAGACCGTTGCGATTTCTTTAATCGGTACGCTTATCGCGGCGATTGGCGGTTTGGCGTTGGCGTTGCCGGGCGCCGGTCGCTGGGGCCATGCAGCCAAAGCTATCGCGCGCTTGGTGATGAACGTGCTGCGCGCAATTCCGGAACTGGTGTGGGCCGGATTACTGGTGGTCGCCGCTGGACTTGGCCCGTTCACCGGGACGTTGGCGTTGGCGGTTCATACCGCCGGTGTTCTCGGCAGGCTGTTTGCCGAGTCGCTGGAAAACATTTCAGCGGAACCCTACAACGCACTTCGGCATCACGGTACGGGCGCCGCAGCAGCGTTCTGGTATTCCACCTTTCCGCAGGTGCTGCCGCAAATCATCAGTTACGCGCTCTATCGCTGGGAAAATAATATTCGCGCCGCGGCGGTGTTGGGTGTTGTCGGTGGCGGTGGGCTGGGCCAAATGTTGCACTTTCATTTAAGCCTTTTTCAAATGCAAGACGCCGCGACGATTCTTATCGCGATGATTGTGCTGGTCGGCCTGGTCGATTTCGTAAGTAACCGATTGCGAATTGCGATGTCTGCGTAGTTACAGCGCTGCGCCGTCAACCAAGCACGGTGCGGGTCACGAGGCCTTGATGCATGGTCACTCACGCTCGCCTCCGATGCTGCATCACGATCCAACCCAACGACTTGCAACTGGTGTGTGTGCCAATCGATCTGTCCGATCAGGCCGCCGCGCAACGGGTGGATTTCCTCCACGAACTTAGCGACGCTACGGGGTGGCCTAGGGCCATCGAGCGCCACTACTGCGCGCAGTTCCTTGAGGGATGATTTCGCAATTCGGCTGGGGGAATAGATTCCTCCAGCCGGCCTTTCACGCGGGTTTGCAGTGGCTATCCCTTAAATTGGCGCGAGATTGCTGGACACACGCATATCAATTTCAAACATATGATACTATTTATCGTATCAAATGATCCTGTATGGAGGTTAGCAAATGACGGCCATGGTAAGTCCGGCAAACATTGCTGCGGTGATGGGGCTGCGACGCAAAGTACGCTCCCTTAGCGATTTATCCAACGCGGTTCGTGATGGGCTGCCGAAATCCGCATTGAAAGCCAGTGTTACTAAGGTGTTTCCGGAGGGTTCGGAACATTCCGAGATGTTGTACCGCATTATCCCTGAGGCAACTTACAAGCGCCGGCGCGAGCACTTGAAGATTGATGAGAGCGAAAGAACCGAGCGATTGGCGCGAGTGATTGCAACCGCTGAACGTGTTTGGGATGACAATGGAGACGCAAGGCGATTCTTAATTTCCCCTCACTCGCAACTCGACGGTCAGCGCCCTGTCGACGTGGCGCTAACCGAGTTGGGCGCACGTCGCGTCGAGGAGCTGCTGTGGAAGCTTTTCTATGGCATCGCGGCCTAGGAAGCCGCCAGCCAAATCGCTAACCGCCTATCGCATTGCCGATGGTCGGCGTCCGATCTTTGATGGAACGGGCGCCCTTTTGATGGGCGGTCGATGGAATTCACCGGGCCAGCCGGTAATTTATGCGGCTGCATCATACGCTGCTGCTATGTTGGAACGCTTGGTACACGCTGGGACGGGACGGATTCCGAAAAACCAAAGAGTAGTTATCATTTCCATTCCGGCTCGAGTGTCACGGGAGGAATGGACATTAGAGCGACTGCCACGAGGTTGGGATAGTAACGACAACATTTTGGCCAGGGATCTCGGCGATCATTGGCTTGAAAGTCAGCGCAGCGCAGTTCTAATAACGCCATCCGCAGTCGCAAAATTCGAAAAAAATGTCGTCACTAATCCCGCACACCGGGACTTCAAATGGATCGTCGCCTCGAAGCCTGAATCGGTTGATTGGGACGTGCGGCTTTTCAGAGACTTAAAACCATAAGCTAGGATACTAGAAACCGAAATTAGAGGGGTTTACTAGGAATCTTGCGCTGCGAAAATTTTTCATTTCGATTTTGTCGGGCGATGTTAACTAACGGCCAATGAGCATCGGATTGACGCGGGTCTTGTCAACCAAAACTTTCCGCTGATTGCCGGTGAGCGTGTAGCCCTACCGCCTAGAAATTTCTTAATCGTAGTAGCAGACTCACTTGCTTTGGCAGCGAGGATGAACATGGCGACGGACGAAGCAAAGTGGGCTACTGGAGGAAGCAGATCAAGGACTGGCAAGCCAGCGGTCTGTCAGGGGACGCGTATTGCAAACGCGAAGGTCGTAAGGCAACGACATTTGATTACTGGCGTCCGCTGATCGTTTCGGCTCACGCCGAAGGCAACGCGGTGAAGCAAGCTGCTCGCAACAATGACATCACGCTGGTTCCGTCGCGGTGGTGGCCCGAGACCACCCCGTGGGCGCAGGTGAACTTGGACGTCAATACCCCCGGGTTACCGCCATCACCAATTCCATGAAGGCGTGCAATGCCCAATTGCAACCCGCGTACCAGTCCGGTGCGGTCGGCTTTGCCAAGGACGGTAACGTCGCCGTCCGCGATGCCGGCGCCCTGCCGCTCAAGGATCGTGCCGCCATTAGTGGCCTGGTCGCGCAGGAGAATCAGGATCGCGCCGCGCTGTACAAAGAAATCGCCAAAGCGAACGGCCATCCCGATGGGAAGGTGATAGCCGCACCACCTTCGCGCAGCGCTACATTCAAAAAGCCCCGACCGGATTTTACGTTCAAGACGGCAGCGACAACTGGGCGAAGAAATAGCGGTTTCCGATCTTGCAGTCCGTCCTTGTCTTCGATATTGAAACCATCCCCGATACGGATGGGCTGATTGCCTGTCTTGCACTACCGCTCGCTGGTGAATGGCCTCGTCGCGCCACGCTACTGGGAGTTGGGCGAAGCCTAAGCGTTCCAGGGGTTACAATAATTCGGATTCGTTATAGCTTGTCATTGCGAGGAGCGTTTTTGCGACGAAGCAATCTCGTTTTTACGGCCTAAAAAATCGAGATTGCTTCGTCACTGCGCTCCTCGCAATGACAGAATGAGGTGTGGTCGATGATGGCCCATCGCTTACGCACCGCGCGCGCCCAATTCGTGTTGCAGCATCCGTTCCTCGGCGTATTGTTGTTGCGTCTCGCGATGAGACCCGACGAGCAATGCCGTTCAATCGCCACCGATGGCACGGAAATTCACTATCAACCCGCACTCCTCACAGACTTGTCGCCCGGTGACATTCAGTTCCATTTGACCCACCAAGTTCTGCATTGCGCCTCGGCCATCCGTGGCGGCGCGGCCACCGGCTCGCGACCATGTGGGACATGGCGTGCGACTACGCGGTCAATCAATTGCTGCTCGACGAAGGATTCAAGCCAATCCCCGGCGCACTCATCGACGAGCGCTGACAATCAAACGCCACGCACATCGTGCAGAAATTGCGCAGCAAAGGCCGATTAAGCGCGTCGCTGCAACGCACACTGAATGCGGCTCTGCAGCCGGTATTGCCATGGCAGGCACTATTGGCGCGCTTCTTGGCAAGCCATGCTCGTGATGAATACAGTTTTCATCGCATCTCGCGACGCGGTGGTGACGCCTTGCTTCCAAGCCTCCACAGCCAGCAAACCAATCTCGTTATCGCCATCGATAATAGCGGCTCTATCAGCGATGCAGAGTTAAATGAGTTCATCACTGAAATTGACGCGCTGAAATCGCAAGTGCGCGCTGAGGTAACGTTGCTCGCCTGCGATGTCGCGCTTCATTCCGATTGCCCATGGTATTTCGCCGCGACCGACACTGTCCACGTGCCCGACGCGTTGATTCATTTCACCGACGCGATGGGCGAGTTCCCCGAGCGAGAACCCACGTATCCTGTCCTGTGGTTGGTGAAAGGGCGAGGGAAAGTTCGGTGGGGAATGCGAGTCCAATTGAATTCGTGAGCGATTCACACCTCGACGCTGAATCTCCCTATTTGTCATTCCCGCGAAAGCGGGAATCCATAGGGCGCACGCAAAAATAACCACAGTCTAGGACCAAACAGAACATGACTAGAAGTAGGGCGGAAAAGCGTAAGCGCCTTCCGCCGTATGCCGCATACGGCGGATAACGGCTTCGCCTCATCCGCCCTACCACACTGTCAGGTTGCATGCGGTGGAAGTCGCTTCCTTTTCCCTACGGGCGCCTTAGCGGATCACCTTGTCCGCTCCTGCCAGCACAGATTCGGGGATGGTCAGATTGAGCGCTTTGGCCGCCTTCAGGTTAACGACGAGCTCGAACCTGGTGGGGCGTTCGATCGGGAGATCGCCTGGTTTGGCGCCACGGAGAATTTTCGTTACGAAGACCGCGAGACGTTCGGCCACCGCGACTGCTTCCGGACCATAGGACACCACACCACCGGCTTCGGCAAACACACGGAACATAGACGTCGCCGGCAGGCGCTGCTTCAGCGCCAGTCTGACGACTCGTGCATTCTCTGCAACCAGCATAGGCGAAGGCAAGGTGATCAGGGCCTGAGGCCGTCCGCGAAATCCTGACGCGGCGGCGTCGATGTCCTCGGGTTTGCGCACCTCGAGAACCTCAATCTGTACGCCAAAGGACGGTGCGATCGCTTGCAGGGCCCGCAGGTGCGCAGCTCCCGGGCTGGGATCCCATAACACCGCCACCCGCGACAGCCCGGGAACCATGGCGCGCAGCAATTCGAGCCACTTGCCCGAGAATTCGGGCGCGTCGAGAAATACCCCG
>JANNFT010000173.1:0-5084 GCA_031380185.1 Pseudomonadota bacterium | reverse complement strand
CACTCCTTAATTTTCAACACGATAACAATGGGCCGAGGCCGTAAATCACCTCGACCATGGATTCAGGAACTGTTAGCACTCATAACTAACGAGTGCTAAATATAACGGTTTAGAGGAGAAATTTCAAGGGTGCTGAGCGTTTGAACCGCAAATATTGCTGCGCAGCGCGAAGGTCAAAACCACTTAGCGACTGCATTTTTTTGGACTGAGCGTTGAATTTGGCCACAAGCGGAAACTTGCGCGAGACTGCTACCGCAAGGGATTGAGTTTTATGGTGGAGACGAGGAGGATCGAACTCCCGACCTTCGCATTGCGAACGCGACGCTCTCCCAGCTGAGCTACGTCCCCATTGGCTAGATTTTATGCCGAATCGAACAAGGCAACAATGGGTCTTTAAGTTTTTGTGGGATGCGAATCTTCGACTAGCGATCGACGATAGGACCAACGCAGTAGGACGATTCCGCCAATGATCATGGGTAATGACAACCACTGCCCCATACTGAAATTGAGTGCGAGAAGGCCCAAGAAATCATCTGGCTCTCGGGCGAATTCGGCCAGAAAGCGCAAAAAACCGTAACCGATCAAAAATACGCCGGATGCCGCGCCAAGCGGACGGGATTTTCGGGTGAATATCCACAATATGACGAACAGCAATAACCCTTCACCTGCCGCTTGATATAGCTGCGACGGATGGCGAACTACGTGATCGACTGCAGGAAATTGCATGCCCCAGGCGACAGTCGTTTCCCGACCGGGCAATTCTTGATTGATAAAGTTGCCGATGCGGCCGAACATCAAGCCGGGCGGCGTAAGCGGCGCGATGAAATCGGTCACTGCAAACCAATGCTTGTTGTGATGTCGAGCGAACAGAAACATCGCAAAGATCACACCAAGAAAACCACCGTGAAAACTCATGCCGCCTTGCCAGACATAAAAAATCTCTAGCGGGTGTTGCCAATAGTAATCGAGTTTGTAAAACAATATGTAGCCAAGACGACCGCCGAGAATGGTGCCCAAAACGCCGTAGAAAATCAGATCGTCCAATTCGCGCAGGCTCCAGTTACGCCCTGGTTGCGTTTTGATGCGATGGCGTCCCAGTAGTATGATGCCCAAAAATCCGAGCACATACATAAGCCCATACCAGCGGATCGCAACGGGGCCGAGAGAAATGGCGATAGGGTCAAATTGGGGATGGACAAGCATAAGTAATTTTCTATAAGCCTAGCGAAGGCTTTGCGGTAAAATTGCACCATTATACGTAACCCACTATTCGAGCGAGAGAACTATGGCCTATAACTGGCGCAGTAAATTAATCACCGGCGGCGTGTCGCGCTCCCCTAACCGTGCCATGCTTCGCGCGACCGGCTTCCAGGACGCCGATTTCGACAAGCCGCTGATCGGCATCGCCAACGGTCATTCCAATATGAATCCGTGCAACATGGGCATTCAACCTTTGGTCGATCGCGCTTTCGACGCGGTGAAACTCGCCGGTGGCATGCCGCAAACCTTCGGCGTACCGACCGTCACCGACGGCATCGGCATGGGCACCGAAGGCATGAAATATTCGCTGGTGTCGCGCGAGGTGATCGCCGACGCGATCGAGACTGCCGTCAACGGCCAGATGATGGACGGCACGCTGGTGGTCGGCGCCTGCGACAAAAACATGCCGGGAGGCATGATGGCGATTGCGCGCATGAACGTGCCCGCGATCTACGTTTACGGCGGCACGATCAAACCGGGTCATTGGAAAGGTAAAGACCTCACGATCGTCAGTGCGTTCGAGGCGGTCGGCGCATTCAGCGCCGGTAAGATGAGTAAAGAAGATTTGGACGGTGTGGAGAAAAACGCGTGCCCGACCGCGGGCGCCTGCGGCGGCATGTTCACGGCGAACACGATGTCGTCATCCTTCGAAGCGCTGGGCATGAGCCTGCTCGGCTCTTCCAGCATGGCGGCGCCCGATCCTGAAAAGGCCGATAGCGCGGCGGAATCGGCGAACGTGTTGCTCGAAGCGATCAAGAAAAACATTCGTCCGCGCGACATCATCACGCGCAAATCCATCGAGAACGCCGTCACGCTCATCATGGCGACCGGTGGCTCGACCAATGGCGTGTTGCATTTTCTCGCCATCGCCCACGCTGCGGAAGTGGAATGGAGCATCGACGACTTCGAGCGTGTGCGCCAGAAGACGCCGGTATTGTGCGACATGAAACCGTCCGGCAAATATGTCATGACCGATCTGCATAAAGTTGGCGGTGTTCCGCGCGTGTTGAAGATGCTGCTCGCTCATGGATTGTTGCACGGCGATTGCCTGACCATCACCGGTAAAACAATCGCTGAAGAATTGGCCAACGTGCCCGATGCACCCGACAAAGATCAAGACGTGATTCGCCAGTGGGACAACCCGATGTACAAGCAAGGCCATCTCGCGATTCTCAAAGGCAATCTCGCGCCGGAAGGCTGCGTCGCGAAAATCACCGGCTTGAAAAATCCTGCTATTACTGGGCCTGCGCGAGTGTTCGATTCCGAACCGGAAACGATGGAAGCCATTGTTGCCGGCAAAATCAAACCGGGCGATGTGGTTGTCATCCGTTACGAAGGCCCGAAGGGCGGCCCCGGCATGCAGGAAATGTTGGCGCCGACTTCCGCGCTGATCGGTCAAGGTTTGGGCGACAGCGTTGGGCTTCTCACGGACGGTCGTTTCTCCGGCGCCACCTGGGGCATGGTCGTCGGCCACGTGGCGCCGGAAGCCTACGACGGCGGCACGATCGCGCTGGTGCAAGAAGGTGACTCGATCACCATCGACGCGCACAAGCGTCTAATTCAAGTCAACGTCTCGGATGAAGAATTGGCGAAACGCCGCGCGTTATGGAAGCAACCGGCGCCGCGTTACACGCGCGGATTGTTGGCGAAATATATGAAGTTAGTTAGCACCGCGAGTAAGGGTGCGGTGACGGGCTGATCGAGGTTTAACCGCTCGGGCATATTGACTGTCATTCCCGCGAAGGCGGGAATCCATTGGGCCGTTCAAAGTCAACATGGGTTCCCGCTTTCGCGGGATTGACAACTCGAGAAACTGCTGTCAATTCACAATATCGACTTGCCAGAACCCGCATGGCCTTATGGCCCAAGGCCACCCCGGGCCAGTCCCTGGATAATGTCTCAAAGCCCATGCATCGCCACAAGGCGGACAGGAAGCGCCTCTCGGCGCGACGCCTATTTCAATTCCACCAGCACCTCGTGATAGCGTGTCGCGCCGATGTTCTTTGCCGCGTGAGTGTCGCCGCCTTTGCGGTAATAAACTTTCCCCGGCTCTAATGTCGCTTGCGTCACACCCGATTCGCGCGTGACTTCCAACGTCCCGCCCTCGATCACATAGAAAAAATAATCGCGCGCATGCGGATGGGCTTCCATTCTCTGCCCCGGTGCGAGTGTGAATTCCCATACCTTCACGCGTTCATTTTCGAATACTAATTTTGTTCCGACGTCGATCATGTTTCCTCCCTATTTTGTTGTTTAAAAGTTTGTACTTATTGCTGTTCTAGGTCCCAGGTTATCGGGTCGCCGGGCATTCATCGTGATTATTCACGCCACATAAAATCCGCCGTACCAATTTATTCCAAATCGATTGGCCACAAAATTCCCGCCGTGATTCCGCCATCAACCCGAATGATTTGCCCCGTCACAAATTTCGCCGCATCGGACGCAAGAAATATCGCCGCGCCAACCAACTCTTCCAAATCGCCGAGCTTGCGCAACGGCGTATTCGCAATCGCCCATTCCTTCATCTTGGGAATATCCCACATTTTTTTGGTCAACGCCGTCGGAAAAAATCCCGGTGCAATCGCATTCACTCGCACCCCGTGTTCGCCCCACTCCGTCGCCATGCCGCGCGTCATCATGCCTACGCCTGCTTTGCTCATCGCGTAAGGCGTGACGCCTTTCAGCGGCGCGTAAGTGTTGAGCGAATCGATACTGATAATGTTGCCGCGCCGGCGCGCGATCATGTGTTTGCCGACGATTCGCGACAGCAAAAACATGCCACGCAAATTGGTGTCGATGATTTCGTCGTAAATGGCTGCCGTGTAATTCTCCACCTTCATGCGCTTATTCATGCCCGCGACGTTGAGCAACGTATCGATGCGGCCAAATTCCGCAAGCACCTGATCGACCGTCGCCTGCAACGATTTTTCGTCCGTCACATCGCAAACAATTGAGCGCACCGGCTGCGCGCCGGCAGAAATATCCCGCGCCGTTTGTTCAATCGTTTTCGCCTCGCGACCGGTGATAATCACTTGTGCATCGCGCTCGGCAAAGCCTTTCGCCAACGCCTGCCCAATGCCACGGCTCGCGCCGGATAGCAACACCACCTGGTCTGCCACGGAAAATAGTGTGTCTTGTTTCATTCAAGCCTCGGCAAAAAACTATTGGAATGGCGATAGTTTATTGGGGATTTGAAAACTTGTTTGGACTTTCAGCTACTTTCAATGGCCGGCCTGAAAAGAAGGCGGGGTGCGGCTTTCAAGCATGCCTATGTCCGGAGCGAGGCGGGGCGTGGCTTCCGGCAATGTCACGCATCAACTCTTTACTTTTTTCACTAGCGCCTACGCGATGCACCATGCGGTGGGACGAGGACGACCTATTTCTGACGGTGGCCACAGTCAGCTATCGGGCAAGCCAATTCGACAGTGATTCCGAATCCGTACTAATCTAGACGACGCGTAGGCGCCACCGATCCCATAATTTACCCTGCGTAAGAACGCTGTGGCTACCGCGCAACTTGCGTTAAAGCACGCGGCGATTGCGGCAGTTGACAGTCACCCATGGCTCGTTTATATTCTCATATGGTTATATAACTGAATGGCACTGCAATGTCTCCAGACAGCCTAAATAGAGCGTTCGCCGCGCTCGCTGACCCGACTCGCCGCGCCATCATCGCTCGACTGGCTTCTGGCGAGGCTACAGTCAATGAACTCGCAGAACCGTTCGATCTGACCCAGCCCTCAATCTCAAAGCATCTGAAGGTGCTAGAGCGTGCGGGTCTGATTTCGCGCAGTCGCGCGGCGCAAACCAGGCCATGTCGAATA
>JANNFT010000167.1:0-5283 GCA_031380185.1 Pseudomonadota bacterium | reverse complement strand
GCATTACCCCGATCGCCAGAATATCGTCGTTGGTGTGCGGATAAAACGCCCAATCCTGATGCCATTCCACCGGCGAGCCGTAGCGCGGTGCTTTAATATTGAGCTTTGAGCCATGCAAGCGCAAGTTCGGCCCGAGCAGCTTAGTTAGAATCGCAAGCATGCGTGGCGTCTTCACCAATTCTAAAAATAACGCGTTAACAACGTGCGGTTTTTTAATGCGCCGCACACGAGGATTGTCTGGCGTGTGGGTCGGCTCGAAATCGTAAACGTCGTCGTGGGTAAGTTTGCCTGTTGCACCGGCGAGGATTGCGTCGATGGCTTGGCGTGATGCGGCTAGCTGCTCGCGATCAAACACGTTTTCGATCAGGATGCAGCCTTCTTCTTTATAGCGCGCTACGTCTTGGTCGGAAATCATGTTTGCCTCCAGCTATTTCTGAGCGGTTTTTGCCGCCAGCGTCTCGTCAAAAAATTTTAGCACGTGGCCGATCAATTGTTTCTCGTGACCTTCGAAAAAATGTTCCGCGCCGGGTTCCATCACTTGTCGTGATCCCTTCGTTTTTACCTGAGTGAGTTCCTTGATACGTTCGTCAACATACCATAGCACGACGTTGTAGTCTTTCTCGGTGTAAAGGTCGAGCACGGGCACCGGGATGTGAACCGGCTTGTCGTAGGTTCCGTGAACCATGCCGATAGAAACCCATGCGAACAGCGCAGGATTGTCTTCGTCGCGCCACATATACTCGTTCACCATACGCGAACCAAGGCTGTGGCCAACGAAAGCGATGCGCTTGTAGCCGTTCTTTTGCAAATATTGGACGGCAGCGTAAATACGCTCGACCGCTTCCGGGAACAGCGGCTCGTAATGCGTGAATTTTGCAGCCGGAGACAACACCACTTGCTGAATCGACAGCGTTGTATAACCGTGGTCCGGCAAAGCAGAGCGCAACGGCCCAACGACTTCGTAGTCCGGATGCCAGCCTCGCCCGTGAACCAATATCACCGCGGCTTTCGGGTCTTTCGGCGCGGTCAGCAAGCTCAAAAATTTAATACCCGATTTGGTCGTCAGATAAACCGGATCGCCGACCACCACGTTCGGCAGAATCTCATCGGCCCATTTTTTTTTCGCGTGCGTAATCGGGCGGCGGATCTTCGCGGAGTGCCGGGAACGCGATACAAAACAGAACGAGCGCGATGAGTTTTTTCATAATTTCCTTAACGATTACGGAACGAGAATGGTTGATCCCGTGGTCTTGCGCGCTTCCAAATCTTGATGGGCCTTGGTCGCATCTTTTAGCGCGTAAGTCTGGCGTACATCGATTTTCACTTTGCCGGAACCGACCATGCCGAATAAATCGTCGGCGGATTGGGTCAGGTCTTCGCGTTTCGCCATGTAGGTCATCAGCGTCGGGCGCGTCACATATAACGAACCCTTGGCTGCGAGCATGGCGGTAGGCAAGTCCGGCGCATTACCTGACGAGTTGCCGAAGATTACCATGAGTCCGCGCGGGGACAGGCAATCCAGCGATTTCATAAAGGTATCTTTGCCGACCGAATCGTACACCACCGGCACGCCTTTCCCGTTGGTGATTTCTTTCACCCGAGCGACAAAATCTTCGCGAGTGTAGACGATTGGATGATCGCAACCGTTTGCCTTCGCCAGCGCCGCTTTTTCGTCGGAGCCAACGGTGCCGATCACCGTCGCGCCAAGCGCCTTTGCCCATTGACAAAGAATCAATCCGACGCCACCGGCTGCTGCATGGGCGAGGATCGTGTCGCCAGCTTTCACGTTATAGGTGCGGCGCAGCAGATATTGCGTCGTCAATCCCTTCAGCATCATCCCAGCGGCTTGCTGATCGGTTATTCCTGCCGGCACTTTCACCAAACGATCGGCGGGGATAATCCGCAATTCCGAATAAGCACCCGGTGGGCCGCCGGCATAGGCGACGCGGTCGCCGGCTTTCAGATAATCGACGTCGGACGCCACGGCCTCAACAACGCCGGACCCTTCCAAGCCGATTCCACTTGGCAAGGGCAGGGGATAAAGGCCGCTGCGATGGTAGGTGTCGATGTAGTTCAAGCCACAGGCGAGATTCTTGACCCGCGCCTGGCCGGGGCCCGGCGCGCCGACCTCGACATCCTCAAACTTCAATACGTCGGGACCGCCGGTTTGGTGAAAACGGATTGCTTTTGCCATGTTGGTTATTTTCCTAATAGAGAGTTGGAGCAGTTAGCGGACAAATTGTTCAATGAAGCGGGCGCTAAGCTTGGCATCGGCGTGGCGCGAATTTCGAGACCAGCGTAGGACAAGCAAGCATTCTAACTTTTCATATGAAGCGGCGCAAAGTAGAGCGCAAGAAGCTAGGTCTAGCAACTTATGCATGCCACTGCGCAATCGGACTGTGGTACGGAAATTGGCGCAGCCCCAAGCATGAAACAGCGCGAAATCCTTTTTACTTGCCCATCAACGCCGGAACCGATTTCAATAAACGATTCTGCATGCGTGAAAAATACGGACCGGCCTTAGCGAGATAAGCCTGCCAAGCCGGATCGGCTTGCATCAACGTGCGCTTTTGCTCACGTTCGGCCATGCTCTCGTAGGCCCACATGTGCACGATGTGGTTAACCTCGCCGACTTCGACGACAAAATAACCGTACGGTTTGCCGAGGTATTTGGTCTGCACGGCGAAGCCTTCTTTTTCATAAAGGGCCAGCAGCTCATTCATCTTGCCAGGTGCGATTTGGTAGGTGCGTTCGTCGACGATCATGGGTTTCTCCGTTTAAAAATTAACAATGGCCTTCACGTTCCAATTTCTTGATGTTTTCTTTTTGCTCGACATCTTGTAGTTTTTCCGCCTCTTCCAGCAATGCGCGGTCAGCCAATTTTACTTCGAGTTGATTACCGCTGGCGTCGCGATATTCGGTGAGGACAATCGCGGTTTCCGCGTCGGACCACGTTAAACTTTCGCCGCCGGCATAGATACATTTTTTCGGAAACGTTTCGCGCTTAGAACTGTTTCCCAACCGACGCTCAAATTCGGCTTTCACCGTGGTGAAATGATATTGCCCGAAGCTAAGCAAAATGAATTCAAGTTTGCCTTTGTAAAAAAATATCGTCGGGAGAGCGTCGGTTTCTTTGCGAAATCGCGCCAGCGACGGAAATGTTTTTAATACGGGCGCGACCAATTCCGGCTCAACGTCACCGCCGTTTTGTTGAGGTAAACAATCGGCGCAACGACCGGCCGGATCGACGCCGCTGATCTTGGCGAATTCCGCCGCAGGCATGCCTAAGCTAAGTTGCCCAAACGTTCGCGGGAGCGCCGCTGGCTCTGCCGCGAAAGCAGAAACAGAAATTGCGCCAAAAAACATGAACAAGGAAAAACTACGCAACACGCGGGTTCCTTCCGGTGAGCGGATACTGCGGATCGTTAAAACCCGGCGTCGAAGGATGGCCTTCCTGCACTAAGCGATTCACCAGCGCTTCGTCTTCCGCGGTGAAAGCGTGTTTAAACACGTTGAGGTATTCATTCCACTGTTCCATCGTGCGGGCGCCGGCGATGACGGCGTTGACAGTCTTATTATTGAGCACCCAGTTCACTGCGAATTGCGCTGCCGTCATGCCGCGTTTTTCGGCGTGCGCTTTGATCTCTTTTGCCAGCAACATCGACTCCTCGCGGAATTCCGTTTGCATGATGCGCTTGTCGCCGCGTCCGGCGCGGCTTTCCGCCGAGGGCGTGGCGCCGGGCTGATACTTTCCCGTGAGCACACCGCGCGCGACGGGGCTATATGGCACGACACCGATGCCGAAGTGTTGGCACGCCGGCAAAATTTCTACTTCCGGCATGCGATTCATCGCGTTGTAATAAGGCTGGCAGACAATCGGTTGCGGCACGTTCACGGCGCGGCACAGGCGCATGACCTCGGCGATGCGCCAGCCGCGGAAGTTGGACAATCCGAAGTGGCGTGCCTTGCCCGAGCGGATGATGTCGCCCATGGCGACCACCGTCTCTTCCAGCGACGCATCATCGAAATCGCGGTGCAGATAATAGATATCGACATAGTCGCCGCCGAGTCGTTTCAGGCTGGCGTCGATCGCCTGCATGATCCATTTGCGTCCGAGTCCCACCTGGTTCGGACCCGGGCCCATGACGGTCCCCACTTTGGTGGCGAGCACCCAATGATCGCGGTTGGACGCAATCAGTTTGCCGGTCATGCGCTCTGATTCGCCTTTCGCGTACTGGTCGGCGGTATCGATGAAATTGACACCGGCATCGAAAGCCGAGCCGATGATGCGGCCCGCTTCCTTTTCATCGGTGCGATCGCCGAACATCATGGTGCCGAGGCACAATGGTGAAACCTTCAACCCGCTGTTGCCGAGCTTGCGATATTCCATGGAATCCTCCGGCTGATTTATATTCTCTCAAAGAGCGCCGAATGATGCCGCAAGGCCCCGCAAGGCGCAAACCTGCGATGGCCCGCCGCGCAAAATGCTATAAGACACCAATCCCCTTACGAGACCACGTCCACCATGCCCAGACCCATACCGACCCAGATGCGAGCAATTGAAATCTCCACGCCCGGCGGGCCTGAAGTGCTGCGCCCCGGTCAACGTCCGGTACCTTCGCCCGCAGCAGGCGAAGTGTTGATCGAAGTGGCGGCCGCCGGTGTGAACCGTCCGGATGTCCTGCAACGCAAAGGCGGCTATCCCCCGCCGCCTGGCGCATCCGACATTCCGGGCCTTGAAGTCGCGGGCACCATTGTCGCCCTGGGATCACAGGTAAGTGAGTGGAAGATCGGTGACGAAGTCTGCGCACTGGTGACCGGTGGCGGCTACGCCGAGTACGTCGCAGCGCCCTCGGTGCAATGCCTGCCGGTTCCAAAGGGCCTGACGCTGGAAGAAGCGGCCGGCCTGCCCGAGACTTTCTTCACCGTCTGGGTCAATGTATTCCAGCGCGGCGCGCTGAAGAACAACGAGACGTTGCTGGTGCAAGGCGGCTCAAGCGGCATCGGCGTCACTGCAATCCAGATGGCGCGTGCTTTCGGGCATCGCGTTTTCGTTACCGCGGGGACGGCGGAAAAATGCGCGCAGTGCGAAAAAATCGGCGCGACCCGGGCAATCAACTACCGCAACGAGGACTTCGTCGCGGTCATCAAAGAGCTGACCGGGGGCCGCGGTGTCGATGTCATTCTGGACATGGTCGGCGGCGACTACGTGCCGCGCGAGCTGACTTGCCTCGCGGATGACGGCAGGCTGTCGCTGATTGCGTTCATGGGCGGCACCAAATC
>JANNFT010000149.1:0-3116 GCA_031380185.1 Pseudomonadota bacterium | reverse complement strand
GTGTCGGACAGCATCCGGCATCGCAAGTAGATCAGCTCACGCCACGGCTGTGGAAGCCGTTGTTTGCCGCGAATCCGCTGCGCTCCGATCTACACGGTCTGGGAAAGTGAGGCAATAACGCTGGCTGGTTACCGGTTACGGATCAACGGCGACGTTAGGCTTTTTTTGGGAGATGCTGTGAACTACTGTCAATCAATTACGTTCCTTTTTGCCTGCACATCGTTTTGAACACTGGCCAGTGACGTTGCTGGCGCCAACATGAATAAATGCATACACACTGACGGGCGGATCGAATTTACTGATCAGTCATGCCCTTCAGGTGCGGTCTCTTCATCTGTCAATAACAAGGTGCTACCTCAACCCTCACAAAAGAATTCACAACAAATACGCAAGGGCGGCGCGCGCTATGGCTCGATCGCCACGGCGCCTCAACCCACACAAAAGGATTCGCAACAGTTACGATCTGAAGTAAAGAGTGGGATAACAAGCGGTGAATTGCCTTCGGAAGACCGACTGAAGTCCTGTGATCCAAGCGTCGCCATTGCTGCCGCTGAAGAAATCGTCAGTAACCCCGCCAACCGGAAAGAACCTATGCAGTTGTTCTCCCCTGCCTTGGCGTTTTTTCAGAATGGAAGGAAAGACGAGGGGGTGTTCTGGTTTTATGCAGCACAGCTGCGTGTCCGACAGCAGATGGTAATACAAAATAGTGATCGAGGCCAAATCTTATCAATTACGCTTATGACCATGGGAGGCCCCATCAACAACTACGCGTTCCAGAATACTTCAAATCTCAATCAGATTTTAGACAGCGTATTGGAATGGGACAAAAAAACAACGAATCCATTTCGCGACAAAGCCAGGTCACAAAAGCTAGATAAACAAATAGACCAAGTTTATGTTGGATATAGCGAACTTAAGTCAAAACTGGTTACTGAAAAAACTTCTTTGGAAACCGCTGCACGACAAGCTGCGCCCGGAATTAAACAAATGTATGTCCAAATGAACAGTCAGCGTTGTCGTAAAGGCCAACCTGACCCTGCCTACGAAAATCAATCGAAAAAAATTGAAGAACAGCTTGCTTTGGATTACATAACACACAATGATCAGGTGATTAAATTGGCGGGGGGAGCTGTGAAGACGTTTCCTGCTTCATCTTCAATTTACAGCAACGATAGGAACAGGGGGAGATATGATTTCTCTATTACAGGCCCCAAAAACTTTTATGCCATTGTTGACGTTAACCGAAGCTCCGGGAAACCAGAATTCAATCTTGCTTGTGTTACAACACTTTCCATGGGGTCTCGTGAGGGAGGTAAAGATGCCTGCTCACAATCTACGATACCGTTGCCAAAATAACAATGTTAGTTTAGTTTACTTTAACTCAAATCAGATCTCGGTTTCTTGCAATCATGCGACCAGACTGACATTGAATTCGAGAGGAACGGCCCAGACGCGGGCCGCCCCTCAATTTGAACGTTAGGCCCCAGAACCACGACTCCATCGACCATTACCGTTCGTGCCGCAAACACTGAGGGAAATAAATGCAACTATCCAACTACCTGTTCTTCACAACAATGTGCGAGCCAGCTCTGGGCTTCTACAAAAAGTGCGGTCTCGGTGGGATCGTAACCCTCATGCGATGGGGAGAGAACGGAATGCCGGTACGGGTCGAGTCCATGCGCGGCAAGATCATGCATGCTCGGTTCGAAGGACCGGGGGTACGGTTCTTCGCCTCCGACAATGACGACGCCGAGCCAATGAGGGGCTCTGCAATGATCTTCTCTCTTGAAGACCGGGAGCAAACTGACCATCTCTTCGGTCAACTTTCCGAAGGTGGACAGGTAACCACACCGCTTGCTATCCAGCCGTGGGGCGACTACTTTGGCAAGTTAACAGATCGTTTTGGTGTCCAATGGATGTTCAATTGCAGCTCGATCATTTGAGTACAAATGGGGTCAGATAACCTTTATCTTTTTTTCCTCGATCGCAGCGCGGCGCTCGCTCAGGAGCGCGAAACAAACTCCGGTAGGCTTGCCGGCGGCTGTCCGCGCCTCGACCCAGCGAGATAGGTTGGGGGTGAGAAACGAACCCAACCTACAGACTATGCTGTGAACCGCATGCAGCTTACGTCGTGGCAATACATGGCCTGCGGCTCAATATCTATGCGCCTCTGGCCCCAGGCCACCCCGTCCAGAGATCTTCTGTTTCTTAATGCCGTACTCTGAAGCCCAGCCAAGTCCGGCGCGTGTCTCACCCTTCGGTCGATATTCGCAACCGATGTATCCGACGTAACCCAACTCGTCGATCAGATCGAATAGAAATGGATAGTTGATTTCACCGACATCGGGCTCATGCCGCCCCGGCGTTCCGGCGATTTGATAGTGGCAAACGATGTCTTGGTAGTCGCGAATTTTTTGCGCGAGATTACCTTCCATGATTTGGCAGTGATAGAGGTCTTGCTGCAAGAATAAATTATCGCTGCTGACGCGTTCGATGATGTCGCGCGCCTGCGCTTGCGTGTTCAAAAAATAACCGGGGATATCGTAGTAATTGATCGGCTCGATCAGCGCGCGAATGTTTTCCTTTGCAAGTCGCGCCGCCGCATGACGCAAATTGGAAATAAAAACTTCGTTCAACGTTTCGCGCGTCACGGCTTGCGGCGCGATGCCGGCCATGCAATGAACTTGCTCGCATTTGAGCGCTTTGGCGTAGCTGATTGCGAGTTCCAACGAATCGGCAAACGCTAGCTCGCGACCGGGCAGAATTCCTTGGCCGCGTTCGCCTTTTTCCCAATCGCCCGGCGCCAAATTAAACAGCGCCTGTGTCAGATTATTTTCTTGCAAGCGCGTCGCGATTTCGTTCGGCGCATGTTGATACGGAAACAGGAATTCCACCGCGCGGAAACCCGCGTCTGCCGCGGCTTTAAAGCGATCGAGAAATGGGACTTCGGTAAACATCATGGACAGATTTGCGGCGAAGTTAGGCATCAGAATGGGCTCGGTATCGTGATAAAATGGCGCTCCAGTTCACATCAAAGCGCGATGATTGCGCATCGTAACATGGGCAAACCGGAAACATTTACCCCGCTCCTAGAAAAGGACGCGCTGGTCGCGAAG
>JANNFT010000128.1:0-11831 GCA_031380185.1 Pseudomonadota bacterium | reverse complement strand
TAGAAACGGCAGTTGGACGGGGCGGAGTGTGCGGTTATGGGGGTGCAGGGCAAGGCGCGGCGAGGCGGAATGGTCGTTCCATTCCAACGAGTTGCAACGCTGCCCTGCGCCGCCAGAACCGCGCAATCCGCCCCGTAGCGGCCTCTCACCCAATGGGTGAGCGTAAAATTTATGAAGCAGTTAATTAAAATCATGATGTTGTACCCCCGACGCAGCGGTCAACTGCCGTTTCTAGGTTCAACTGCGCGAGCCGCGCCGGCGTGCCGACGTCGGTCCACCTGCCGGAAAAGTGTTCGCCACTGACGCGGCCGTCGGCAATGCCGGCGTGGAGCAACGGCGCCAAAGCGACTTTTTCACCTCGGGGAATGCCATGAAAAAATTCCGGCCGGTAGATGCCAATCCCGCTGAACGTCAATCGCGGCGCGCCTTCAAGCGCCAGGTATCCATGCCGCAAAACGAAATCGCCGTGCGGATGATGCGCCGGATTGTCGACCAAAACCAGATGGGCGCTTCGTCCCGGATCTTCCTCCAACATCAACGCTTCCGCCAGTAAATCGCGAAAATCGAAATCGCAAAATATGTCGGCGTTGATCACCGGAAACACAGCAGAACCCAATAGGGGCAACGCATTCGCAATGCCGCCGGCCGTCTCGAGTTCACTCGTCTCCGGCGAATAAAAAATATCGATGTCGAATTTCTCGCCATTACCGAGTTCCGCTTCGATCATTTGACCGAGATAAGCGTGGTTGATCACAATTTCGTCGAACCCGGCGCGCGCGAGTTTTTCGATGTGCCGTACGATCAAGGCCTTGCCACCGACCTGTAGTAACGGCTTCGGAACGGTGTCCGTCAGCGGGCGCATGCGTTCGCCGCGACCCGCCGCAAGAATCATCGCTTTCATATTAAAACGTGAGCCCCACATTGGCCTTGGCGCCGTGAATTTCGTCGAGTAGTTTCAGCAAAGGCCGCAATTCGGCGTAGCGCTCACAGGTATGACGGATGTAGCCGATGAATCGCGGTATGTCGCCGAGATAGTGGGATTTGCCGTCGCGATAATTGATGCGCGCAAAAATTCCCGCCACTTTGAGGTGACGCTGTAACCCCATATATTCGACGTCGCGGTAAAAATCAGCGAAATCCGCACGCACCGGCAAGCCCGATTTGCGCGCTCGTTCCCAATAACGAATGGCGCCGTCAAGAACCTGCTCCTCGTCCCATGAAATAAACGCATCGCGAAACAGCGACGCGATGTCGTAGGAAATCGGGCCGATCACCGCATCCTGAAAATCGAGGATGCCGGGGTTTGGCGTAGTCACCATAAGGTTTCGCGGCATGTAGTCGCGGTGTACGTAAACCGTCGGTTGCGCCAAATTGTTTTTCAACACCAGGGAAAATGCGGCTTCCAATCGCTGACGCTGCGTCATGCTCAGTTCCAAGCGCAAATGTTTGGCGACATACCAATCGGGAAACAAATTCAGTTCGCGGCGAAGCAAAGCCTCATCGTACGGCGGCAGTTGGTTGGCGCGCGTGGCGAGTTGCCACTTCACCAACGCATCGATCGCGTCAAGGAAAAGCGCGTGCGCTTTGGCCCCTTGCAACGCGTTCAAATACGTTAGGCTACCCATGTCTGTCAGCAACAGAAAACCTTGATCGAGATCGCTTGCCAACACTTGAGGAACGTTCAAACCCGCCGCTTGCATCAGGCCGGCGACACGGATAAACGGCCGGCAATCCTCTTTGTCGGGCGGCGCATCCATAACGATCTGCGTGGAATCGCGCACCGCGACGCGAAAGTAACGCCGAAAACTGGCATCGCTGGAAGCTGGCGATATTTCGTATCGCTCGCCGGGAAAGCGATTTTCAAGCCAAGTTTGCAGCAGTGTGTAGCGATCCAAGCACGACTCCGTAGAGTGAATGAAATATACTAACGAATTTTAACATTCAATAACCTCGCTCATCGCACCGTAGCATCGATGCCAATTCTTTTCCTGCTGGTACTTTACCTGAGCTTCGTGCCGCCAAGCGCAGGCGCCGCCGAATTACAGACCGTCGAGGAGCAACCAGCCAGCATTCCCGGCGTTTCGTTGCGCCAGCAGAAAAAAATGCCCATTACGCTGGAAGCCGATCAACTGCAAGGGCGCGGCAATCTTGATGCCGAAGCCAGCGGCGCCGTGGAACTCAGACAAGGCAATCTCAAACTCAACACCGAACAGCTCTACTTCCTTCAACCCGAGCAAGAAGTCACGGCGATTGGCGCGGTGCGATTTGAAAAAAACGGCGACATCATCGAGGGCGACGATCTCCGTTACGATATCGACAACGACACCGGCCACATGGACGGACCGAAGTTTCGATTTGCCAAAACGCCGGAACGCAAACGCGCCGGACGCGGCGTCGCACGCCGCATCGATTTTCTCGGCGAAGGGCACGAGCGACTGACAGACAGCCGCTATACCACCTGTGCCGTTGGACAAGACGATTGGTTTCTGCGCGTTAAAGAGTTAGACCTGGATCGAAACACCGAAATCGGCACCGCGCGCAACGCCAGTGTCGAGTTCATGGGGGTTCCGTTTTTGTATTTTCCGTGGGTCAGTTTTTCGTTAAGCGACAAACGCAAGACCGGGTTTTTGCCGCCAATCATCGGCGTCACCGGCCGCAATGGCTTGGAAATTTCGGCGCCGTTCTATTGGAACATTGCGCCGAACATGGACGCGACGCTGATCCCACGGCTGCTGTCGAAGCGCGGTCTTCAATTGCAAAACGAATTCCGCTATTTGTGGCCAAATTTCGCCGGTGAAATTCATGCGGACCTACTGCCCCAAGACAGACTACTCGGCGCGGACCGGGCATTCCTCGCCTTGCGCCACGATCACAATTTTACGCATGGTTGGAGCGGGCGATTAAATTTTCAGCGCGTTTCGGACGACAACTACTTTCGTGATCTAAGCACCCGCGTGGCCGATACCTCCACCACCAATCTGCCGCGCGACGCGCAACTTACTTACGGCGACGGAACGTGGCTTTTTTCGACACGCTTTCTTAGTTATCAAACCTTGCAGGACCCCAATCCGGCAAATCGCATCGATGTGCCATACCGCTTGCAGCCACAAGTTACGTTGCGGGGAAACAAGCCTGATTACTTTGGCGTCGATCTCAACCTAGAGTCGGAACTGACGCAATTCGATCACCCAACCAAGGTGAATGGGCAGCGTTTGCTGATCTATCCGAGCGCGAGCTATCCGATCGCCAATAATTTCTCCTATATCACCCCCAAGCTCGGCTACCATTACACGCGCTACAAGCTCACGGATAACTTTGTTGGAGATAATCAACTCACCCGCGGGTTGCCGGTCTTCAGCATCGATAGCGGTCTTTTCTTCGAACGCGAATTTGCCTATAAACGTCAACCTTACCGTCAAACTCTTGAACCCCGGCTCTATTACGTCAACATTCCGTTTCGCAACCAAAGCCAGTTTCCGAAATTTTCCACATCGGAATCGGACTTCAACTTTGCGCAAATCTTTACCGAAAATCAATTCGTCGGCGGCGATCGAGTGAACGACGCCGATCAGCTTACCGCGGCGCTGACCAGCCGGTTCATCGAGGACGAAACCGGGATCGAACGACTACGCGCCGCAGTCGGCCAGCGTTATTATTTCGATAGACAAGCCGTGACGTTGGACAATCCGGCACGCGATGGGCTCGAATCCGACATCCTTGCCGCAGTATCCGGGCAACTCTCGTCAAAATGGGCTGTTGACTTGGCGGTTCAGTATAATCCGGACAGAAATCGCACTGAAAAATTTAGCGCCGGGGCGCGTTACATTCCCGCTCCAGGCAAAGTCATCAATCTCGCCTACCGAACTCGCGCCGCTACGGCGGCATTGCCCGATCCGATTCACCAAATCGATGTTTCCGGCCAGTGGCCGATTACGACACGCTGGTATGCTCTCGGGCGTTTTAACTATTCGCTGCGCGATCGCAAGGTGGTGGAGGGGTTGGTGGGGCTTGAGTATAATAAGGATTGCTGGGCATTGCGCTTGGTTGCGCACAGACTGGCAATTGCGCAGCAACAGGTTTCCACATCGTTTTTTGTGCAGCTTGAACTGAATGGGCTGTCCCGACTAGGCAACAATCCGCTGGAAGCGTTAAAGCAAAACATTCCCGGATACATGAAATCTCAAGAGATCAATCCATGACTTCATTCCGATTCGCTTTTTTAATTAGCGTAGTCCTTTGCCTTGCGCCCGTTGTGTCGACACAGGCGCAGGACGATAAACCGAAGCGCCTCAAACCAAGCGCTGACAGCCCGGTTCGGCCGGTCGATCGAATTATGGTTGTGGTGAATGAGGGCGTAATCACCGAACGCGAATTGGAAACGCGCGTAGAAGCAATCAGCCAGCAATTGCAAAAACAAGGAACGCCGTTGCCGCCCAAAGAAATCTTTGCGCGCCAAATGCTCGAGCGTTTGATTCTCGAAACATTGCAGTTGCAGCATGCTAAAGACGCAGGACTCAAGCTCGATGATCAGGAAATTGATCGTGCGCTAGATAGAATTGCCAAAGACAATAATCTGACCAAGACCGAGTTGCGCGACAACCTCGTCAAAGACGGTATCAGTTTTGCTAAATTCCGCGACGAGGTGAAACGCGAGATGACTGTCGCGCGCGTGCGGGAGGTCGAGGTTGAAGGCCGGGTAACGATATCGGAAAGCGAAGTCGATGTGGAAATGGCGCAACAGGCGACACGGCCGCAGGGTGAGGCAGAATATCTGGCTGCCCACATTCTTGTCCGCATTCCCGAAGGCGCAACCAACGAGGAACTAAAGTCACGCCAAAAACGCGCCGACGAGGCCTTCGCGGCGCTGAAAAAAGGGTCGGATTTTGGCCAGATCTCAGCGACCTATTCGGATGCACAAGAAGCACTGACGGCTGGCAATCTCGGCTGGCGCACCGCGGCGAAGCTGCCGAACATGTTCGTCGACGCGCTACAAAGTTTAAGCAAGGGCGAAACCAGCGCCGTACTGAAAAGCGCTAACGGCTTTCACATCATTAAGCTGCTCGATAAACGCGGTCAAGGCGCCGCCCAAACGGTGACGCAAACCCACGCGCGCCATATCCTGATTAAGGTTAACGACGGCCAGGCGGAAGCGGCGGCGAAGAATCGTATTCAACAACTTAAAGATCGCATCGACAACGGCGCCGACTTTGCCGAAATTGCCAAGGCGTTTTCGGAAGACCTCAGCGCCTCGAAAGGCGGCGATCTCGATTGGGTCTATCCGGGCGATACTGTTCCGGAATTTGACCGCATGATGAACTCCCTACAGGCCAATCAGGTCAGTGAGCCATTCTTGACGAATTTTGGTTGGCATATCATTCAAGTGCTCGAGCGCCGCGATTCGGAAATTAGCGCCGACCGCAATCGCGTCGCTGCACGTCTTGGCTTACGCCAGCGCAAAGCGGACGAAGCGTATCAGCAATGGCTGCTACAGTTACGCGATACAGCCTATGTCGAATATCGTTTGGAAGACAAGTAAATTCTCGGCACCGGCTCGGCGCCCGCGAGAAAGTACGATAATCTGGCTTGATAATTTGTGGCTAGCTCGCTTCGACGGCTCCCAACAATCGCAATCACTGCCGGTGAACCCGCCGGCATCGGCCCGGATCTTTGCGTTCTTCTCGCCGAGCGAAAACCGCAAGCGCATATCGTCTTCGTTGCTGATCGAGATCTCCTCGCTGCACGCGCCGCCATGCTTGGCCGGCGCCTTGAACTTCCCGATTTTGACGCCGCGAAATTAAGCCGAAAACGAAGCGCCAGCGTCTCGCTTTTGCAGCATCCCATTGCGGATGCCGCGATGCCCGGGCGGCTAAATTCAAACAATAGCCGCTATGTGCTGGCGACGCTCAACAGCGCCGCGCGCGGCGCGCTCAATGGTGACTTCGACGCGCTCGTCACGGCGCCGGTTCACAAAGCGATCATCAACGAAGCAGGCGTTCCGTTCAGCGGTCACACCGAATTTTTTGCCGCGAAAACGAAAACCGAACATGTGGTGATGATGCTGGTTGGCGGCGGCTTGCGCGTCGCCCTCGCCACCACCCACCTAGCGCTGAAGGACGTGGCGCAAGCCATTACGCCGGCAAGCCTGGAACGTACGCTGCGAATCTTACACCGTGATTTACGCAGTAAATTCGGCATAGCCACGCCACGAATTCTCGTTGCCGGCCTGAATCCCCACGCCGGGGAATCGGGCCATTTGGGACGCGAGGAAATCGATGTCATCGAACCGGTATTACAGCAGTTGCGCGCGCAGGGCGTGAAACTGGAAGGCCCACTGCCGGCGGACACCTTGTTCACAAGCAAGTATCTCGAGCGCGCCGATGCGGTCCTCGCGATGTATCACGACCAGGGCTTGCCCGTGCTAAAGATGAAAAGTTTTGGCCACGGCGTAAACGTCACACTTGGCTTGCCGATTATTCGCACATCGGTTGACCACGGCGTGGCGCTGGACTTGGCGGGCACCGGACAAATCGACGTCGGCAGTATGATTGCCGCCATCGATCTTGCGATCGAACTCGCTGCTCGAACACGAGCGAACTGATTGCTGCATATCCCGCGCAAGCGATTCGGCCAGCATTTTCTGCACGAACGCGGCGTTATTGTACGAATCGTCGATGAACTCGATTTACGTGTGACTGATCTCGTTGTTGAAATCGGACCGGGACTTGGCGCGCTCACGGACTACTTGCTGCCGAAACTCAATCATCTACACGTCGTAGAACTCGATCGCGATCTCGCCAAAATGCTGCGCGAACGTCATGCCGCCGAAAAGCTTACGGTGCACGAGGGTGATGCGCTGGAATTTGATTTTTCGAAACTAGGCGAACCGATTCGATTGGTCGGCAATCTGCCGTATAACATTTCCACGCCCCTGCTTTTTCACTTCGCTAAGCACCGCGAACGCCTGCGCGATGGCCATTTCATGTTGCAGCGCGAAGTGGTGGAGCGCATGGTTGCGACGCCATCAAGCCCCGCCTATGGCCGTTTGTCGGTGAGCCTGCAGTTGGATTTCGAAATGGAATCATTATTTCGCATCGGCCCCGGCGCATTCACGCCGCCGCCCAAGGTGGAGTCGGCCATCGTGCGCATGACGCCACTGCGACGAAATCTTTTCGACTTGCATGATCGCGATTTGTTTGGCGCAATCGTCAGTCGCGCGTTTACGCAGCGGCGCAAAACCCTGAGAAATTCACTAAAAGATTATTTGTCACCGGAGGATTTCGGCGCCGTCGAAATTGATCCGATAGCGCGCGCGGAGAATCTAGGTGTTGCCGAATATGTAAAAATCGCCAATCTCGTTGCTCTACGAGGCAATACCAGCGCGGATATTCAAGCATAGTGCCTGGAGAGCTGCACTGGTGCTGGTTGGCCTTGGGCCATTTGCAGCTTAAGGAGCGGTTGAAAAACGTAGCGCGGTTATTTGGCTGCGAGGCGCGCGACACGCAGGAACCGGAATACCCGCAAAGTGCACGAGAATTCCGAGCACAGCGCGACGACGCGGACGAAGTCCGCAGTGATTTACCGTCAATCCTCAGTGCTGTGTGCCGCGCTGGATGAATTCGATTTTATAACCATCGGGATCTTCGACGAATGCGATCACCGTGGCGCCGTGTTTCATCGGCCCCGCTTCGCGCACGACGTTACCGCCTTTCGCCCGAACGGCGTCGCAGGCTTTATACGCATCTTGCACCTCGACCGCGATGTGGCCGTAGCCATTGCCAAGTTCATACTTTGCCGTATCCCAATTGTGAGTCAGCTCCAATACGGTGTGGTCATTTTCGTCGCCGTAACCAACGAAGGCGAGCGTGAATTTACCTTCGGGATAATCGCGCTTGCGCAGCAACTTCATCCCTAATACTTCGGTGTAAAAATCCAAAGATTTCTGCAGGTCACCCACCCGTAGCATAGTGTGTAACATTCTCATGGTTTAGTTCCTTCCGTCATCATTCAAAAAATTCGATACAGCGCATCGTTGCGACGCAATTCGTCGCGCGCCGCCTTATACTGCGGAAAAATCTCCGCGACGCGGCGCCAAAATCGCGGGCTGTGGTCCATATGCGCTAAATGCGCCAGCTCATGAGCGGCGACATAGTCGATCACGCGTGGCGCCGCTTTCATCAAACGCCAGGTCAAACGAATCTCGCCGTCTGCAGTACAACTTCCCCAACGTGATTGCGCGTTGCTGAGGAAAAATCGCGGCGGCGGGATTTTCGCGACAGACGCAAGTTGTTCGATGCGCCTCGGGAAATAGCGCTTTGCCTCCGCGCGAAACCAATCGCAAACTTTGGCCCGAATTTGATCGCTTGCAGGTTGGGCGACAAAGGTCAAATTCAACCCCGCCAAATCAAGCCAAGGCGATGGCGGACGCTTCGGCTGCACCAATACGTTCAGCGCCATTGTCTGCCCCAAATAGGGCAACAACGCTCCTTGTACCCATTCCGCTTTTGGCGGCACGCGCTCGCGCCATTCTTCGACTTTGCGTAAAACCCAATCGGCATTGTCATGCAAAGCCTCGCGGATCGATCGCGCCGAGGCACGCGGCGGCGCCGCGACAACCAACCCGGCGAAATCAACTTTTAGGCCAATCGAGCGGCGCCGGCAACTGCGCTTTATTTCGAACTCCACCTCGTGGCCGTTCAATACAATTGACTGCGTAGCGGGTTCTGAATTCGGTGCGAGAAGTTTACGCAACATAATTTAGGAACTCGGTAAACGCTGCATTTCACTTTCGATCCAGTTTTGCACGTGCTGGTTCAATTCTTCGGGTTTGAAGCCCGTTGGATTGATCGGCTTGCCGATGCTCACAGTAATAGTGCCCGCACGTTTTAGAAAAGTATCGCGCGGCCAAAAAATTCCTGAATTGAGCGCGATCGGCAGCACCGGCGTGTTGGTCTTGGTGGCGAGCAAGGCGCCGCCTCGCGCGAACGGTAAGCTCTCGCCGGGCCGCGTGCGCGTCCCTTCGGGAAAAATTACGATCCACAATCCAGCGGCCAAACGTTCACGTCCCTGCTGCACCAGTTGCCGCAACGCCGACAGCTTGTCGGCACGATCGATCGCAATCGGTCGCAGCATCGCTAATCCCCAACCGAAAAACGGGATGCGAAAAAGTTCGCGCTTAAGCAACCAAACCTGTGGCGGAAACAACTGCAAAAAGAAAAACGTTTCCCAACTGGATTGATGCTTCGCCAGCACAATCGTCGGCGTGCTTGGAATGTGCTCGCGGCCAATGACTCGATACTCAATTCCGCAAATCACCCGCGCGGAAAATACAGCGATGCGCGTCCATACCGTGACCAATTTATAAAGCACCGGGAATCCGAATGGCAAACAAATCATCATCAAGATGCAGATCACCGGCGAGGCGAAGAATTGAATCAAAAACAGCAACGCGGAGCGCAGCCAAATCATGGCGCGGCTTGGATGATCGCTTTCACCGCGACGTCAAGATTTGCGAAAACTTTAGTGTTGTCGGGCAATTCGCCTTGCGCCTGTGTCTTCTCACCTTTGCCGGTCAACACCAAAATCGGTTGCGCGCCAACGGCCGCGGAAGCTTGCAAATCGCGCAACGAATCACCGACACTGGGAATGCCGCGCAGCGGCGCGTTAAAGCGCTGGCCGATCTCCTCGAACATTCCCGGTTTCGGCTTGCGGCAAGCGCAATTGGATTCAGCCGCATGCGGGCAATAAAATATTGCGTCGAGGCGGCCGCCGACCTGCACTAACGCGCCGATCATTTTTTCGTTAATGGCGTTAAACATCGTCATGTCGAACAGGCCACGGCCAATACCTGATTGATTCGTGGCTACCACCACGTGATACCCGGAATGATTCAAGCGCGCGATGCCTTCCAGCGAACCCGGAATTGGCTTCCATTCTTCCGGACGCTTAATGAATTTATCGCTGTCGACATTGATCACACCATCACGATCGAGGATAACGAGTTTCATGGCGACTAGCTTGCCAGCTTGGAAATGTCGGCGATTTTGTTCATCGCGGTACGCAATTCGTGCAGCAGTGCGAGGCGGTTACGACGTAGCTCGAGGTCCTCTGCCATCACCATCACATTGTCAAAAAATACATCGACCGGCGCCTTTAGCACGGCGAAAGATTTCAGATAACCGGTGAAATCCTTGCTCTGAAGCAGCGCGTTTGCGCTGGGTGTTGCGCGCTTCAGTGCGGCAAAAAGTCCACGCTCGGCCGGCTCGATCAACTTGCCTTCGTCGGTATTGAGCGGCAAGCCGCCATTCAGTTCGGCCTTCCTCAGGATATTCGCAACACGTTTGTTCGCCGCCGCTAAACTTTCAGCTTCGGGTAACAGCATAAACGCACGCACCGCCGCCAACTGGCGCGGCGCCAGATGCAATAATTCCGGACGTTGCGATAACACCGCATCAACCTCGTTGGCGGTATAACCTTGTTCGCGCAGAAACCCGTCGAAGCGCTGATAAATGAAATTCTCGATGTCGTCCCGGGCATCGCTAATTTTTCCGTCGAACGCGGCAAACGCGACGCGCAACAGGTCGCGCAAGGAAACCGCCAGATCCTGCTCCACCACGATGCGCACAATACCCAGCGCGTGACGGCGCAGCGCAAAGGGATCTTTATGGCCGGTCGGCGTTTGGCCGATGCCGAATAGGCCCGTGAGCGTTTCCAATTTGTCGGCAAGCGATACTGCGCATCCGACCCGTCCGCGTGGCAACCCATCGCCGGCGAAGCGCGGCTTATAGTGATCCTCTATCGCGTCGGCAACGTCGGAAGATTCGCCGTCGTGCAGCGCATAGTAGCGGCCCATCGTCCCTTGCAATTCGGGAAACTCGCCCACCATGTCGCAGACGAGATCGGCCTTTGCAAGCTGCGCCGCGCGAACCGCCGGCTCAATCGGCGCGCCGATTAATTCCGCGACACCACGCGCAATGGCGGCTACACGCCCGACCCGCTCGCCCTGACTGCCGAGCTTGTTGTGATACACAACGCTGGCAAGCTTGGGCAAACGTGATTCCAGAGTCTGCTTGCGATCCTGATCGAAAAAGAATCGCGCATCGGCGAGACGCGGGCGAATCACCCGCTCGTTGCCTTCAACGATATTCTTCGGGTCACTCAACTGCATGTTCGACACAATGAGAAATTTGTTGATGAGTTTGCCCGTAGTGTCGAACAGAGGAAAATATTTCTGATTTGCTCGCATCGTCAAGATCA
Organism: Pseudomonadota bacterium; assembly: GCA_031380185.1. Taxonomy (GTDB): domain Bacteria; phylum Pseudomonadota; class Gammaproteobacteria; order Burkholderiales; family JALYOK01; genus JALYOK01. Next base: position 578 of record JANNFT010000128.1, on the reverse strand, counting down.
AGCATTCTTGCGGTACCTGAAGAAACTCAAGTTCAAAGTTTCCAACGTAAACGGTAGGGTATTCGACGAGCGCGGTTACTTCATCAAGCAGTGCGTTGTATGCGTCGCCGCTTTCAAGTTTGGCGTTTTGCGTCGTTGCTTCATTCTCGAGCTGGACATTGATCTTGTCGTGCCGTTCTTTGAAGCTGGCAATGACTTTTCCATCTGTTTCAAGCGTCGTTTTATACTCGTCGGCACTTCCAAGCTCTAAATTGTTTTTACCTTGAAAGCGATGACCTGAAGTGCTTCGGCCAGCGTCAAGGCCAAGGACATGAATCGGAACAATGTCATTACCATGCATTGCGACTAGTCCGCGAACTGGCCGAACAAAATCGACACTTGTCCAGCCATCCTCTAGCTGATAAGTCATGACTTTGGCGATCGGAATCCCCCGAATCGCCTCGTCTATTGCTTCGAACAACCCTCTTTGGAGTGGTTGTCCCGGTGAGAGCGTATGCAAATAGGCCATATCAGCTTTACCGTCGTTTGCGATAGATAGACGATACGGACTATAAACCACAATAGGCCACGCATCGGCC
>JANNFT010000120.1:0-10591 GCA_031380185.1 Pseudomonadota bacterium | reverse complement strand
CGAATGCTGTCAAACAAACCAGGCTTTGCTGGCATATCGGAAACGCGCTCCAGCAGGGCTTTTTGCAGAGCGAAAACGCTTTGTGGCCGCTGCAGCGGGTCAAGCTGCAGGCATTGATCGATGGTGCTCAACAACTGCTCGGAAAATCGGCCACGCCAAGCGTCAACAGCGGGCCTGAGTTGGTCTTCTTTTTCGCGCATGTCAGCGCCTTGCGGTGGCGTCCCCGACAGCGAGGCATACATGGTTGCGCCGACGGAATAAATATCAGTCCAAGGTCCGAGGTCGAGCATGCCGCGATATTGCTCCGGCGCCGCGAAACCCTTGGTATACATCGGCACTAATTGCGGCCGATCGTGATTGAGGGTCATGCGCGCCGAACCAAAATCCAGCAGCACGGGCGTTGCGTCCATTGTGACGTAGATATTGGCCGGCTTGATATCCAAATGCAACAATTTGTGCGTATGCACTTCGCGCAGGCCGTTAAGCAAACTTAAAAAAAGGCGCCGCACGAAACTCTCAGTAAAGTGCTGCTGGTTGGCGCGGATATGAAAATCCAAGGTTCGGCCGCGCATGTATCGCATAACCAGATACACCGTTTCATTTGCACGAAAAAAATTTTCGACGCGGACGATATTGGGATGGTTGATTTGAGCAAGGGTTCGTCCTTCCTCAAAAAAGCACTTCATGCCATGGCGAAACGGCGGCAAATTTTCAGGCGTGTTTGCCTGTACCTCCATAGACTCGGAACGAACCACCAGTCCGTTGGGAAGATACTCCTTGATGGCGACGGGCGTGTCGTTTTCGTCGTTCGCTAAATAAACGGTACTGAACCCGCCCGATGAAAGACTACGAACGATGCGATAATCCAGCAAAAGATAGCCTTCGGGCAAAGCGAGTTCAGGAGGTTGCGCCATGCTCAAATAACGGTATGATACAAGTCATTAAAGATAGGCTATTCTCCATACTTTACGAGCATTTAGCAAAGCTTTCTAATATCAAACATAGGATTCTACAGCACGATGATCAACAGTATGACTGGCTTTGCCAGCCGCGGCCAAGATTTTGACTATGGCCAGCTTAATCTCGAGCTGCGTTCCGTGAACCATCGGTACTTGGAAATTCAGTTGCGCTTACCCGATGAATTGCGTTCATTGGAATCCGGCTTGCGCGAGGCGATCAGTAGAAAAATCTCGCGCGGAAAGGTCGATTGTCGCCTTGGATATACCGCGATTCCGAGCGTGGCAAAAGGGCTGCCGCTGAATCAAGGCGTGTTGCAGCAGCTTATCAAATATAACGATTCGATCAAGTCTCAAGTGCCGGGTAGCGCGGCGCTATCTGTATCGAATATCTTGAATTTTCCTGGGATTTTCGATCAAGACGCGCCACCGGTGGAGCGAATCGCCGCGGATGCGCTGGGTTTGCTCGCAGCGGTATTGTCGGAGCTGGGTCATAGCCGCGCTAGGGAAGGCGATAAACTCAATGCCATTTTGCTGGAGCGCAGTGCGCGATTGAATGTGCTTGCCATGGAGGCGGGCCCACTTATTCCTAAATTGGTCGCTGCGTTTGAGGAAAAGCTCGCGACAAAAATTCGCGACGCAATGGCTGGCGCCGAAGACGAGCGCCTGCGCCAGGAAGTTGTATTATTCGCGAGCAAGATTGACGTGGACGAAGAATTATCGAGGTTAAAAGCGCATCTCACGGAGGTTCGGCGCGTTCTGGAAAAAGGCGGAAGCGCCGGTAAGCGGCTCGATTTCCTCATGCAAGAACTGAATCGTGAAGCGAATACCCTAGGCGCAAAATCCGTATCATCCGACTTGTCAAAAATCTCGGTCGAGATGAAAGTATTGATCGAACAGATGCGAGAGCAAATTCAAAATATCGAGTGAGGGCAGCCGTGCAAGATGTTTGTATTTTGATACATTGCCGATCTCCACTTGGTTTTTTCAGCGCATGCGTTAAGTTATGACTTCAGGTAATTTATTTATCGTCGCAGCTCCGTCGGGCGCAGGGAAATCCAGCCTCGTTGCAGCTTTGCTCGCAGAAGATCGACTGGTTCGGCTCTCCGTTTCACATACGACGCGCAGCCCGCGGCCCGGTGAGGTTCATAGCAAGGATTATTACTTTGTCGACCGCGAGACTTTCTTAAAGATGGCGGCCAACGGTGAATTTTTGGAAAGCGCGGAAGTCTACGGAAATCTGTATGGCACTTCGCAACGCTGGATCGATGACACGTTAAATAGCGGCCATGACGTAGTGTTGGAAATTGATTGGCAAGGTGCGCAACAACTAAGAAAGATTTTTTCGAAAGTGTTGAGCATCTTTATTTTGCCGCCCACGCTGGATGCGTTGCGAGCGCGCTTGGAGGGACGCAAACAAGACACGCCGGAAACCATTCGGCGGCGTCTTGCCGCCGCCCAAGAGGACATCAGCCATGTCGTTGAATTTGACTATGTTATTATTAACAATAACTTCACCGATGCCGTGAAAGATTTATCCGGCATCGTCCGCACCCAACGGTTGCAACTCGCGCGGCAACTCGCGGCACACGAAACTTTGTTAATAAACCTGACACATCGAGAATCAAATGGCTAGAATCACCGTCGACGAATGTTTAAAAAGAATACCTAATCGCTTTGAGTTAACGCTGGTGGCGACAGCGCGGGCGCGGCAACTATCCATTGGCGCTACCCCGCAAGTCGAAGCAAATAAGGACAAGCCAACCGTGATCGCGCTGCGTGAAATTGCGGCGGGCAAGATTGGCATTGAAATATTGAATCGCACGCCGCCGCCGCAGATATAGTTTTATTGCGTCACGGAATTTTGCACCGACCTCAAAAAGTTTTAGTGGAATTCTCCAACTTTCGAAATTAGTTTTTTGCCTTCCGTGCAACGGGCGTATCTTATGGCCGACGTAGCAGAACTGTCCCACGCGGTTTCCAGCTATCTCAAGCCGGAAGATGTTGCGCAGATCGAAGCCGCTTTTGAACTCGCGAAGGCGGCCCACGACGGACAGTTTCGCAAGAGCGGCGAACCATACATCACTCATCCCGTAGCCGTTGCAAAGATCCTTGCGGATATGCATCTCGATCCGCAAGCGTTGATGGCCGCATTGTTGCACGACACCGTTGAGGATACCGGCACGACCCAACGCGAAATTACGCGGGCATTCGGTAAATCCGTCGGCGATTTGGTCGATGGGGTTTCTAAACTAACCAAGATTGAGTTCGAATCTCAACAACACGCGCAGGCGGAAAATTTCCGCAAGATGTTGTTGGCAATGGCGCGCGATGTCCGGGTGATTTTGATCAAGCTGGCAGATCGCTTGCACAATATGCGCACGCTGGACGCGGTCAGTCGCGAGCAGCAGACTCGCATTGCCCGCGAGACGCTTGATATCTACGCACCGATCGCTAATCGATTGGGACTAAACAGTATCTATCAAGAACTCCAGGAGTTGGCGTTTCGCCATCTCTATCCCACGCGTTACAAGGTGCTGACGAAGGCGATTAAGGCGGCGCGCGGAAATCGACGTGAAGTGGTTTCGAAAATTCAGCACGCGGTCGAAGAACGCCTCGCCGCCAGCAGCGTCGAAGCCAGCGTTTATGGACGGGAAAAACACCTTTACAGCATCTATAAAAAAATGATCGAGAAATCTCTGAGCTTTTCCGAGGTGCTCGATATCTATGGATTGCGCGTGATTGTCAAGGATTTGCAATCTTGTTACCTCGCACTGGGAGCGTTGCATACGCTATACAAACCTATTCCCGGAAAATTTAAAGACTATATCGGTATTCCGAAGGCGAATGGCTATCAAGCGCTGCATACGGCATTGATTGGTCCATTCGGAACGCCGATCGAAATACAGATACGTACGCAAGACATGCATCGTATCGCCGAGGCTGGTGTTGCATCGCACTGGCTGTATAAATCCGGTGATGGCTCGATAAATGAATTGCAGAAACGTACCCATTATCTGTTGCAATCATTACTCGAGATACAGACTCAAAGCCGCGATTCCGCCGAGTTTCTCGAGTACGTTAAGTTCGATTTATTTCCCGATGAGGTCTATGTATTCACGCCTCGCGGTGAGATTAAATCATTGCCGAAGGGTGCGACAGCCGTCGACTTCGCCTACGCAGTTCATACCGACATCGGGGATCGTTGCGTTGCGGTAAAAATCAATCACGAGTTAGCGCCACTGCGTACACCGCTGAAGAGCGGCGACCGCATCGAAATTGTCACCGCCGCAAATGCCACGCCGAATCCGGGTTGGCTGAATTTCGTCGTGACGGGGAAAGCCCGTTCCCACATTCGACATTATCTGAAAACTATGCGCTTTGACGAGTCGGTCATGCTCGGCGAGCGCCTGCTGAATCAAGCGTTACGTGCGCTCAACGTGGAGCCGATGGACATTAATGAAAGCCATTGGGAGCAATTGTTGCGAGGCGATAAAAGTAAAACGCGCGAGATGGTGTTTTCCGATATCGGTCTGGGCAAGCGATTGAATGTGGTTGTCGCCAGTCGGCTATTAAGACTTTCTGATCCGACGCCGCATGAACACAAACTTGGCAGCATCACCATTCGCGGCAGCGAAGGCATGGCGGTGCAGTTCGCCCATTGCTGTATGCCGATCCCCGGTGATCCGATCATCGGCTTTATCAATAAAGGTCAAGGGCTCACCATTCACACCCACGACTGTAATTCCGTACGCCAGTTTCGCACCGATCCGGAAAAGTGGATCGACGTTTCTTGGGACAACGCCAGTAGCCGTGTGTTCGATGTTCGAGTCAAAATTGTGGCGGCAAACCAGCCGGGTGTTTTAGCGCGCATCGCGTCGAGCATCGCCGAGGCCAATTCGAATATTGAGAATTTTGCCATTACCGAAAAAGAATCCCAGGCTTACACCACTATCGAATTCACGGTGCAAGTGAAAGACCGTGCGCATTTGGCCGTCGTCATGCAAAAATTGCGCGCGGTTCCGGAAGTCGTACGGATCAATCGCGTAAAAGGAAGCGAATAGATTCCACGCGCCATCAAGTCTTCACTGCCATCGAAACGTGTAGCCGCTTCTGTCCTTGAATCGCAAAGCGAACCCACGCGGAATCGCTTGCAAAAGCTCGGCATCCGCACCGACTTCGATTTGGTGTTGCATCTTCCGTTACGCTACGAAGACGAAACCCATCTTTATCCCATCAGCGATTTACCTTTTGACCGCGTTGCGCAAACCGACGGCGAGTTGCTGCACGCAGAGATTCAGTTTCGGCCTCGACGCCAATTGGTCTGTCAGATTGCCGACGGTAGCGCGGTATTGTATTTGCGATTTTTCAACTTCTATCCGAGCCAGATTAAACAACTCGAGGTCGGCAAACGATTGCGCGTGTTGGGCGAGCAGCGTCAAGGATACTTCGGGCCGGAGATGGTGCACCCGAAGTACCGCATCGTCGGCGAAGGCGCGCCGCTGGCTGAATCGCTAACACCGATCTATCCGACCACCGCTGGTTTGCCGCAAGCGACGATTAAAAAACTCATCCACCAGGCATTGGCGTGTTGCGATCTGAGCGACACACTTGGTGATGATTTGCTGAAACAGCTTAACTTGACGGGTTTTGAAACGAGCGTGAACCGGCTCCATCATCCCACGCCGGATCATTCGCAAAGCCAACTGGAAGACAGATCATCGGCGCCATGGCGGCGCCTTATATTTGATGAACTGCTGGCGCAGCAACTATCAATGCGCCGCGCTTACCGAGAGCGTCGCGCCCATGCCGCGCCTAGGTTTAAGGAAGGTGGGAAGCTCGTTTCGCAGTTTCTGGCGTCGCTTCCTTTCGATTTGACGAATGCGCAAAAGCGCGCGCTCGACGAGATCAATCACGATCTAAGTCAGAGCCATCCGATGCAGCGGCTGTTGCAGGGCGATGTCGGCAGTGGCAAGACCATCGTCGCTGCGCTCGCCTGTGCGCGCGCGATCGCCGGGGGCTATCAAGCGGTGTTGATGGCGCCTACGGAAATTTTGGCCGAGCAACATTTTCGCAAGATCGACGCAATGCTGACGCCGCTTGGCGTACAGACCGCATGGCTAACCGGCAGCCTAAAGACGAAGGCCAAGCGTGCCGCTATCGACGCAGCGAGCTCTGGCGCCGCACAACTGATCGTCGGGACACACGCACTGGTTCAAACGGATGTGGCGTTTCACAGGTTGGGCTTGGTGGTGATTGATGAACAACATCGTTTCGGCGTCGATCAACGTCTGGCCCTGCGTGGTAAAGGCGCTAAAGGCATATTTCAACCGCACCAACTGATGATGAGCGCAACGCCGATTCCGCGAACGCTGTCCATGAGCTACTTCGCTGATCTCGACGTCTCGGTGATCGATGAATTGCCACCAGGGCGCTCGCCAGTCGTCACCAAGCTCGTATCAAACGCCCGCCGCGAAGAAGTGATCGAGCGTATTCGTGCCCTCTGCCAGGGCGGCGCGCAAGCCTATTGGGTGTGCCCACTCATCGAAGAATCGGAAGCGTTGCAGTTGCAGACTGCGGTCGATACCTTCGCGCACCTCGACGCCACGTTCGCCGAATTTCGGGTCGGCTTGGTGCATGGACGATTGGCTGCAGCGGAGAAGGCGGCGGTCATGGAAGTATTCAAGTCCGGCGAAATTCAACTACTCGTCGCGACGACGGTAATTGAAGTTGGCGTCGACGTACCGAATGCGACACTGATGGTGATCGAAAATGCCGAACGCATGGGTTTATCGCAACTGCACCAACTGCGCGGGCGCGTCGGACGCGGCGCTCAACAAAGCACCTGCATTTTGTTGTTCCAAAATCCGCTGTCGGAAGCGGCCCGTGCGCGACTTAAAGTGATCTTTGAAAATAACGATGGTTTTGAAATTGCCCGGCAGGATTTAGCGCTGCGTGGACCAGGGGAATTTCTCGGCGCCCGCCAAAGCGGCGCGCCCATGTTACGTTTCGCCGATCTCGAACACGATGTCGATTTGCTGGAAGCCGCGCGCACTTGGGCGGAGCGATTATTACGCGATGATCCGGCCACGGCAGATCGACACCTCGCCCGTTGGATGCATTCGAAAATCGACTATCTCAAAGTATGAACGCGATCTTTGATCGCCTTGCCTTATACGCAAAACTCGTGCGCCTCGACAAACCCATCGGCACGTTGTTGCTGCTGTGGCCAACACTGTGGGCCCTATGGATCGCCGCCGATGGCCGGCCGAGCGCAAAGCTGATTCTGATATTCTCGCTTGGAACGTTGCTGATGCGCTCTGCCGGCTGCGCCATCAACGACTATGCTGATCGCGATTTCGATTCGCATGTCGAGCGAACGAAAGATCGCCCGCTGACAGCCGGAAAAATTTCTACCAAGGAAGCGCTCGCGGTCGCTGGCGTGCTTGCGCTCATTGCATTCCTACTTGTGCTGCAAACGAATTCGCTCACTATCGCGTTATCATTTCCGGCGCTTTTTATCGCCGCGAGTTATCCCTACACGAAACGATTCTTCGCCATCCCGCAAGCCTATCTCGGCGTCGCATTCGGCTTCGGAATTCCCATGGCGTTCGCCGCCCAGACCGGCGCTGTCCCCGCACTGGCGTGGACCATGTTGCTGGCGAATATTGCGTGGGCCATCGCCTACGATACCGAATACGCCATGGTCGATCGCAACGACGACGTGAAACTCGGCCTGAAAACATCGGCGATACTGTTCGCCCACTATGATGTAGCCGGCGTGCTGATTTGTTACGCGCTGACGATCGGCATCATGGCGATTCTCGGATGGTCACTTGGTTTTAGTTGGATTTACTACGCTGGATTGGCGGTCGCGGCAGCCATGATGGGCTACCACTATTTTCTCATTCGCAATCGCAATCGTGCCGGGTGCTTTCAGGCGTTTCGCCACAACAACTGGGTAGGTGGGGCGATCTTTGCCGGGATCTGCGGAAATTACCTGATCAAATAAAGCGCGGTCTTTGCGATTATTCCTCGCGTCGTCGCGCTTTAAGAGTTCATCCGAGGGAACCGCCGCTTCGCACCGCAGCGGCCTTCGGCTAGAAGCGGTACTTCAACCCAATCGACAACAAATCTATATTCCGATCACCATCGACGGTCAGTGTACTCGTCCCGAGACGATATCGATCCCAGCCGCCTTGCACGCGAAAGTTTTGGCTGAAATCATATTTGAGGCCGACGCCGTATAGGGCTTTGGTTTTGCCATCGTCGTTGGTGGATTGCGTGGCGCTTAAGTCCAATTCGCCGCGATAGGCGCCGACTTTGCCTGTTACGCCGAGTTTTTGTCCAATGGGTAAGGTGCCGGTACTGAAAAACTGCCAGCCTTTCGGTTTTAAGCCCGGCGCCAAACTCCCCGGCTCGATCAAACCATTATCTCTTGAACTGACGCGGCCCATGTCCGCACCCATTTCAACGCCAAGTAAGCGATTGATTTGATAGGCGCCGTAGATTTTGCGCGATTTCAGGTTGTCATCAACACCGCCCGAAAAATTCCGCGCATTGACTTCAGGTATATGACTGGCGACATCGATTCCGCCAAACCAGTTGGTCCCGGCGGCGTAAGCCAAGGGGCTAGCGAGGACAAGCCCAGCCAGAGAAAAGGTAGTACAGCGCAAAAATTTAATAAAATACATCACGTTACCTCGTGCGCTCGTTTTACTGCACAAGTTTCAAATTGTTAGCTTTTATAATAGCGGAAACGCCGCGCCCGCCCAAATGAATTTTCTATTATTTTTGATAGGCCCATTGCAGCAGTGCTTCCTGTGCAACATCAGCCGCGCCGGCGTTGGCGTGATTGATCAAGAATACCACCGCGAGCCTTTTTGCGGATTTAGTCAAAACATATCCCGCAATGGTTTTGACGCCGTCCAACGTGCCGGTTTTGATGTGCGCACGACCGGATATTTCATTGTTTTTTAGGCGTTTTTTCATGGTTCCATCGGTTCCCGCGATAGGCAGTGAAGACATCAGTTCCGACATAACCGGGCTCATGCCCGCGTCGACTAGTAGGTCTCCAAGGCTCTTTGCGCTGATGCGTTCCTGGCGCGACAAGCCGGCGCCGTTTTCGATCACAAGTTCCGGAAATTCCAAGCCTTTTTCGGCTAACCAAGCCTTGATCGCGCGTTCTCCTTTGACGGCCGTTCCAGGCGCACCAAATCGTTCCGCGCCCAAGGTCAAGAAAATGTTGCGCGCCATTAAGTTGTTGCTCCACTTATTGGTATCGCGCACCGCCTCCCCTAATGTCCGTGACTCCCAGACTAGTAGCGGGCGCTCGCTTTCTGGCGCTGCGCCTTCTTTCGTTGATCCTAGCCAGGTACCGCCATTCTCGGTCCAAAGCTGTCGAAATAAGCTCCCGACAAACTCAGTATTGGAAAGCAAATTGAATTGCATTGATTTTTCGCCACAATCAGCGGGGAAGCTGCCGCGCAATACGATGGTTGCCGAGCGAGGGCCGCTTTGTACGTCTTTACTAATTGCGTCGCGCCAATCATTTGGGCAGGGCCCAGGCTTCACGCTCACCTGGCTTTGCAGTTTGATAGGCGGCAAATCGGGATCGAGAATGACCTTTAAGTTCGTCCCATCGGCACTGGGGATAAAGCGGGCACTGACGGCTTTATAACTGATCAGCGTTGCCGCGGGATTAGTGTTGTAGGCGCGGTAACCCTTATTGTCGAAACCGTTTGGATCGTTTTGGGGCAAATCGAAATAACTCTGATCCAACACTAAGTCGCCTTTGATCAGGCGCACGCCACGCTGACGCAGCGCGCGAAGCATCAGCCAAAAATCTTCCAAGGTCAGCGCCGGATCGCCGTGGCCCTGGAGATAGAGATTGCCGGACACGGTGTCACCATTCAGTCCCGTGACGAAGATAGTGGTTTTCCAGGTATAGGCCGGCCCGAGTAACTCGAGCGCCGCGTAGGTTGTCACGAGTTTCATAACTGAAGCGGGATTCATCGCCTGATCGGCGCGATGAGCGATATCCGGTTTGGCCGCACCAAGTTCACGCACGTAGATACCGACGGCGCTTAGCGGAATGTCTGCTTGTTGCAATGCCTTGACGACGGATGGCGGCAGGGGCTCGGCGTCGACTAAAGCAATGGCGCCAAGAAAAAGAAACAAAAACCAACGATGCATTTTTTTCCGATTTGAGGTGGCTGGTTAACCATACGAACTACGAAAATCCAATGTGTCATTCCCGCGAAGGCGGCAATCCATGTAGCGTATTCATTTGCAACGGCACTATGGATTCCCGCCTTAGCGGGAACGAGCGGCTGGCCTCGGGCCACAAAGTGGTAATTTATTTCGCGTCGGCATCAAACATGCAATGCTTAATCTTATGCCGATTCGCGATCAACTCATCGATGCTCGGCTCGTTATTCATCGCGCGCTTAATCGCAAGTTTCGTCGCTTCGTAGTTGGTGCGATACAAATCATTCTGATCCAAATTCGGATCCTTCACCGCGCGCGGATCCAACCAAATTAACGCGATGATGCAAAGATCGTTCACCTGATCGCGCGGCAGCAAGCCATCGACCACGCAATCCAACACCGCATCCGTCGTCGCCGATTGCACC
>JANNFT010000068.1:0-8689 GCA_031380185.1 Pseudomonadota bacterium | reverse complement strand
CGGAAACTGTCACTGACATCGGGAAAATGTACTGTGTCTTATCCGCGCTATCTGTGAAGTCCGATGGCTGTCCGATCGAGATGGAGGCAGGTGCTCCGCCAATGGTAATCGCTGCGTCGACGCCACAACTTGGACACGGATCCGGCGCAGGATCGGGGTTACGTGTTTGGACAGTAGTAATTGCACCAATTACTGAAGCTCTTATTTTTACACCCCCCTGCGAAGAGGGCAGCGAACCGGCGGTGAAAGTCGCTTTGGCCTGACCCAGTGATAAGCCCGACGCCGCCGTAGTATTGGTTAACTGTACGACCGGGGAAATCAGCTCACCACCACCTGTCCCCGTCCCGGCTACAATCTGGAATGCAACCGCCGCGCCACCAACAGGATTCCCGCTCCCGTCTGTCACTGTCGCGATCAAAGATGCGGTCGAAGAGGTACCGCCCAAACTAACTGCAACAACACTGGGCGCGGCTTGCAAGGTAATGCTAGCTGCGCTGGTCGATGCCGATGTAACGGCTACGGTCAACGTATCGGTCGAAACTGTCGGGTTACTCGGATCAATTACCTGAATCGACGCGACACCCGCACTTGGTGAGGTAAACGTAGCGGTGGCTTTTCCACCTACGACGGGTACTGAAGTTGTACTCGCGCTACCAAACGTCCCTTGCGTCGTTGCAAATACAACATTGACCACGCCTGGAGCGTTGACGCGAATCGCGAGGGAATCGCCGATTGTCATTGGAGTCACGTCATTATTGGCAATGACGCCACCATTCAAAGTTTGCTGGTCGATATTGAACGAGGTTGTTGACGTTGGGGTAATGGTGTATGCCAATGTACGAGTTTCGCCAATCGCCGATACGGTGACGGTCACGCTCCCGGGGCGCAAGCCTGACACCGTCGTTACGAATCGTCCGCTCGAATCTGTAGAACCAGACGCAGGTGAGAAGCTAACGCCACCGCCAGTAGATTGGCTGAGCGTGACAGGAATACCAGACGCACTATTCCCTCCTGCATCCTTGACTTGCACCGTAAGGGTCGTCGTTGACGAGCCATTATCGGGCAACGAGGTAATGGGAGACGTAACATCAATCGTAGAACCGCTAATCAGGATAGGAATCTGCGTCGAGACGCCATTGGCGCTTGCCGTAATCGTTGCCGTGCGGGTGGAAATGTCCGTGGAACCCGAGGAAAAGCCTACATTACCTTTGCCATTGACGTCCGTTACCACGGACCCCGGAATAAGAATTCCTGTAGCTACGTTAAATTGCACTGCCGCTCCTTGCACCACACCGCCGTTTGTATCCAATGCGGTGACCGTAATTGTGGAAGTATCGGAATCGTCAGATTTAACGCCGGCTGCACTGCGCTGCAATGCCAAAGATGCGACTTGCGCCGTTGCGGTCGGTGGCGGTGGCGTTGTCGTGTCAGGTGACTTCGCCCCCCCCCCGCCACAGGCGGCGACGCCCCCAATTAGGGACATCATCAGCAAGATTTTTACAATCGATGTTAGGCGGTTGAGCGGCAGATTCAACAAGGGAAGACTCCTAATATTTACTTTAAGAAAATGGTTTAAGCGAAAATTCACAGCGCTTGGTAGACAGCATTAAAACCTAGATTTTATTTTTATGCAATAGTGACTTGTGAAACTTTGTTAATTCTACTTAATAAGTTACAAGCTGACAAATTTTTTCTTTGAGGGACGGCCTTGTTCGCACCCCGGGCAAAAGTGATTGCGACGTACCCGGCTTAAAGTTAAACTTAGAGACTTTCGTCTCAATTTTGAACGTCACGTTTAGGACGTTGGTGTGGGTGGCTGAGATTTTATAAACGATTGATTTATAACATAGTATCCGCAAGAGGTTAGCCGTGATTTACCCCGTTTCACCGAACCAACAGGGCCTGTACGATCCGCGTAACGAGCACGACGCCTGCGGTGTCGGCTTTATCGCCAATATCGACGGCAAAAAGAGCCACGAAATCGTTTTGCAGGGTCTGCGCATTTTGACCAATCTTACCCACCGTGGCGCGACCGGCGCGGATGCGCTGATGGGCGATGGCTCGGGGATTTTGCTGCAAATCCCGGAAGTCTTTTTGCGCCGCGAGCTTGCCAAGAGGGGTTTCAGCTTGCCCGCCGCGGGTGCGTATGGCGTTGCGATGTTGTTTCTACCGCGCCAATCGGAAAGCCGCGATATTTGCGAGCAAGTAATCACTGACCTGGTTGCTGACGAAGGTCAAAACATAATTGCTTGGCGCGATGTACCGGTCGATAATGCTGGCCTGGGCATCGGGGTGAAGGCGTGCGAGCCGGTGATTCGCCAACTTTTCGTCGGTCGTGGTACGGGCTGCTTCGATCAAGACGCGTTCGAACGCAAACTTTTCGTTCTGCATAAGCGCATCCAAAACACGATTCGCAATCTCGGCTTGGCCGATGGCAAGATGTTTTACGTTGCTTCCATGTCATCACGAACCATCGTCTACAAGGGCATGCTGCTGGCGCGGCAAGTGGGTGAATACTATCTTGATCTGCAAGACCCGGCGCTGACTTCAGCCTTAGCGCTGGTGCATCAACGATTTTCTACTAATACCTTTCCAAGCTGGGAACTCGCTCACCCGTTCCGCATGATTGCGCACAACGGCGAGATCAACACCTTGCGTGGCAACGTCAATTGGATGACGGCGCGCCACGCGGCTATTCGCTCACCGATTCTCGGTGATGATTTGGAAAAAATTTGGCCGTTGATTCCGGAACAGCAAAGCGATTCCGCCGGTTTTGACAACGCACTGGAGCTCTTGGTGATGGGCGGCTATTCCCTCGCGCACGCCATGATGATGCTGATCCCCGAAGCCTGGGCCAACAATCCGCTGATGGATGAAAGCCGCCGCGCGTTCTATGAATACCACGCTGCGCTGCAAGAGCCGTGGGACGGCCCGGCTGCAGTCGCCTTTACCGATGGCCGCCAGATCGGCGCGACGCTTGATCGCAACGGCTTGCGCCCGGCGCGCTACCTCGTCACCGACGACGGTATGGTGTTGATGGCCTCGGAAATGGGCGTGCTCGACATTCCGCAAGAAAAAATCATCAAGAAGTGGCGTTTGCAGCCCGGCAAGATGTTGCTGATCGACCTCGAAAAAGGTCGCATCATCGATGACGCTGAATTGAAGGCGCAACTGGCCAGCGCGAAACCCTATCGCGAATGGATCGAGAAATCGCGCTATTTCCTCGACGACTTGCCCGCGAGCGCCGCCGAGGCAAGGTCCGGTGAGTCGCTGCTGGACCAGCAGCAAGCTTTCGGCTACACGCAAGAAGACATCAAATTTATTCTTCAGCCCATGGCCACGGCCGGCGAGGAATCGACCGGATCCATGGGTAACGACACCGCGTTGCCGGTGCTGTCGAATAAGCTCAAGCCGCTGTACAACTACTTCAAGCAGTTGTTCGCGCAGGTGACCAATCCGCCGATCGATCCGATCCGCGAAGAGATTGTAATGTCGCTGGTATCCTTTATCGGGCCGAAGCCGAACTTGCTCGGCATCGATGAAACCGATCCGCCGCTGCGCTTGGAAGTCAGCCAGCCGGTGTTGGATTTGGCCGACCTGGAAAAATTGAAGCAGATCGACAAGGCGACTCAAGGCCGCTATCGCTCGCTGGTTCTCGATATTTGTTATCCCGCCGGCGAAACTGCAGCGGGAATGGAAGCCGCGCTAACCAAACTTTGCGCGAGCGCAGAAACAGCGGTGAAGGATGGCTACAACGTACTGATCCTGAGCGATCGCAGCGTCGATGCAGCACATATTCCGATTCCCGCGCTGCTGGCCTGCGCCGGCGTTCACCATCACCTGGTTCGCGCGGGCCTGCGAACCAGCGCCGGCGTCGTCGTTGATACCGGCTCCGCTCGAGAGGTGCATCACTTCGCGTTACTGGCGGGCTATGGCGCGGAAGCTATTTGCCCGTGGCTTGCGTTCGACTCCGTCAACGCCATGGCCGAAGGCAAAAAGGACGGCGCGAAAAAATTCATCAAGGCGATCGGCAAGGGCTTGTACAAAGTCATGTCAAAGATGGGCATCTCGACCTATCAATCCTATTGCGGTGGGCAGATTTTCGAAGCGATTGGCCTGAACAGTCCGTTCATTGCGAAGTACTTCACCGGCACGGCAAGCAACATCGAGGGCATCGGAATCGAGCAAGTTGCGGAAGAAGCCGCGCGCGTGCACTGCCTCGCCTACAGCAACGATCCGGTGCTTACCACCGCCCTGGATGCCGGCGGCGAGTATGCCTTCCGCGTGCGCGGCGAAGAGCATATGTGGACGCCGGATTCCATCGCCAAACTGCAGCACTCGACCAAGCAAAATAACTACGCGACCTACAAAGAATACGCGACGATCATCAACGAACAATCGCAGCGCCACATGACGTTCCGCGGCTTGTTCGAGATCAAGTCCGCGGGCGCGCCGATTCCGATCGAGGAAGTCGAGCCCGCCAAAGATATCGTCAAGCGCTTTGCCACCGGCGCGATGTCGCTCGGCTCGATTTCAACGGAGGCGCACACCACGCTCGCCGTCGCCATGAACCGCATCGGCGGTAAATCCAACACCGGCGAGGGCGGCGAAGATGCGCGGCGTTACGAACTAATTCGCAGCGGAGAATCGCTGCAGTCGCGCATTGGCAAAGATCGCGTCGCGAAAAATATCGAACTGAAAGAAGGCGATTCGCTGCGCTCAAAAATTAAGCAAGTCGCATCGGGTCGCTTTGGCGTCACAGCGGAATATTTGGCGAGCGCCGATCAGATCCAGATCAAAATGGCGCAGGGAGCGAAGCCTGGCGAGGGCGGACAATTGCCCGGCCATAAGGTGTCCGAATACATCGCGCAACTGCGTTTCTCCGTGCCGGGTGTCGGCCTGATTTCGCCGCCGCCGCACCACGACATTTATTCGATCGAAGATTTGGCGCAACTCATTCACGATTTGAAAAACGCCAATCCGAAGGCTTCGATCAGTGTCAAGTTGGTTTCGGAAGTCGGCGTCGGAACCGTCGCGGCGGGCGTATCGAAAGCCAAGGCCGATCACGTCACCATCGCCGGCCACGACGGCGGCACAGGCGCCTCGCCCTGGTCGTCGATCAAACACGCCGGTACGCCGTGGGAATTGGGCCTCGCCGAAACGCAGCAGACCTTAGTGCTCAATCATCTGCGCGGCCGCATTGCCGTGCAAGTCGACGGCCAAATGAAAACCGGCCGCGACGTGATCATCGGCGCGTTGTTGGGCGCGGATGAATTCGGTTTCGCCACCGCGCCGCTGGTGGTCACGGGCTGCATCATGATGCGCAAGTGTCATCTCAATACCTGCCCGGTCGGTGTTGCCACGCAAGACCCAGAATTGCGCAAGAAATTCCAAGGTAAGCCCGAACACGTCGTAAATTTCTTCTTCTTCATTGCCGAAGAAGCGCGCGAAATCATGGCGCAGATGGGTGTGCGCCGATTCGACCAACTTATCGGTCGCAGCGACTTGCTCGATACGCGCAAAGGCATTGCCCATTGGAAAGCCAAAGGGCTCGATTTCTCGCGCATTTTCCACTTGCCGGATGTGCCCGCAGAAATCGCCCGCCGCCATCGCGAGAATCAGGATCACGGCCTGGAAAAAGCTCTCGATCATAAACTCATCGCTCAGGCTCAAGCGGCGCTGGAGAAAAAGCAGCCGGTCGTGATCGACTCCCCGGTCAGCAACGTCAATCGCACCGTCGGCACCTTGCTGTCCCACGAAGTCGCTCGGCGCTATGGTCACATTGGCTTGCCTGACGAGACGATCCATGTCAATTTCAAAGGCACGGCGGGGCAAAGCTTCGGTGCGTTTCTGGCAAAGGGCATCACGCTGGAGCTCGAGGGCGACGCTAACGACTACGTCGGCAAAGGTCTGTCCGGCGGCCGCGTGATCGTTCGACCGAGTCCGAAGTTCCGCGGCAATCCGCTGGAAAATATCATCATCGGCAACACCGTGCTGTATGGCGCGATTTGCGGCGACGCATTTTTCCGCGGCGTCGCCGGCGAGCGTTTCGCGGTGCGCAACTCCGGCGCGACGGCCATCGTTGAAGGCGTCGGCGATCACGGTTGCGAATACATGACCGGCGGCGCCGTCGTCGTGCTCGGCGAAACGGGCCGCAACTTCGCTGCGGGGATGTCGGGCGGCATCGCCTACGTGCTTGACGAAGACGCTAAGTTTAATCAGCGTGTCAATCCGGCGATGGTGACGATCGAGCCGGTGTTGGCTAGCCACGAGCAAGACGCAAAGCGCGCGCGCGAGGTCTGGCAGCGCGGCGAATCGGACGAAGCAGTACTTAAGACTTTGATCGAGCTACACGCGCAATTGACGCACAGCGAACGCGCAAAACAAATTCTTGCCGATTGGGCGGGGTGGCGCGGCAAATTCGTCAAGGTCTTCCCGATCGAATACAAGCGCGCGCTAACGGAACTCGCTGCTAAGAATAACAAGCTCGCCGCGTAATTTTCCGGTTTAACAAATAAGCCCCAGGCTGGTCCTGGGGCTTTTCATCGTCTAGGCAGGTATGGGCAAAGTAACAGGATTCATGGAATTTGAGCGTCTCTCGGAACCCTACGAGGCGCCGCAAGCGCGCAAGAAACACTACCGCGAATTCGTTATGCATTTGAGCGACGACGAGGCCAGCACTCAGGGTGCGCGCTGCATGGATTGCGGTATTCCGTTTTGCATGAGTGGCTGCCCGGTGAATAATATTATTCCCGATTGGAATGATTTGGTGTTCCGCAAGGATTGGAAAAATGCGCTCGATACCTTGCACTCCACCAACAATTTCCCCGAATTTACCGGTCGCGTTTGTCCCGCGCCGTGCGAAGAGGCCTGCACTTTGCGCATCAACAACGATCCGGTAGGCATCAAGTCCATCGAACACGCCATCATCGACAAGGGTTGGGAACAGGGCTGGGTTGCGCCATTGCCGCCGACACATAAGTCCGGCAAGAACGTTGCCGTCGTCGGCTCCGGTCCTGCCGGAATGGCCGCTGCTCAGCAATTGGCGCGCGCCGGTCACGGTGTCGTCTTGTTCGAAAAAAACGACCGTATTGGCGGCCTGTTGCGTTATGGCATTCCCGATTTCAAAATGGAAAAAGACCTGATCGATCGCCGCATGGAACAAATGCGCGCCGAGGGCGTTGAGTTTCGTGTCAATCAATTTATCGGCGGTGATGTGCCCGCTAAGGAAGTGCTCGACAAATTCGATGCGGTGATTTTGTCCGGCGGCGCCGAGCAGCCGCGTGACCTGCCCGTTCCGGGTCGCGATCTCGAAGGTGTTCAGTTCGCGATGGATTTTTTGCCGCTGCAAAATAAACGCGTCGCCGGCGATAAAAATGTTCCGGAATTATTTGCGACCGATAAACATGTCGTGGTCATCGGCGGCGGCGACACTGGCTCCGACTGCGTCGGAACGTCGAATCGCCACGGCGCGAAATCCATCGCCCAATTTGAATTATTGCCGACGCCGCCGGATACTGAAGTTAATCCGGTGTGGCCGTACTGGCCGGTGCGTTTGCGCACGTCGAGCTCCCACGAAGAAGGTTGCGAGCGCGATTGGTCCGTCGCCACCAAGCGCTTCGAAGGCGAGAACGGCAAAGTCAACAAGCTCATTGCCTGTCGCGTTGAGTGGAAAGACGGCAAAATGCAGGAAGTCCCCGAAAGCGAATTCGCAATGAAAGCCGACTTGGTGTTGCTCGCGATGGGCTTCGTCAGCCCCGTGCAAAAAGTATTGGAAGCGTTCGGCGTCGAAACAGATCAGCGCAATAACGCCAAGGCAACGACCGATGGCGCGGGCTGCTACAAAACGTCCGTCGACAAAGTTTTTGCCGCCGGCGATATGCGTCGCGGTCAATCGCTAGTGGTGTGGGCGATTCGCGAAGGCCGCCAATGCGCGCGGGCAGTGGACGAATTTTTGATGGGATGTTCTGATTTACCGCGTTGATTGATGCTCTGAGAGTCAATATACACAAGCTTCTTCAGGCATCGCCCGAGATAAAAATTTGAATTTATAGAGAAGGAAAATATGTCTAGTCAAAAAAACATCCTCGCTTTTTGTTGCAAGATCGCCGCCATCCTTCCGAGCTTTGCATTCGCCGATGGATCGGCGTTGCCCGAATACGTCAACGGCAAGCTGCTAATCGAAGTGGATGCCAATGCCGTCACCGCGCGGTTGCGCTTGCCCATGACCGTTGCTAATCCTGACAAGCCTGGCCTGCCGCCGGAGGAAGTTCTAAAACGCTTGAAGGAAGGCGAGAAGCTATTCGCCTTCTCGGACAAGAGCGCATGCAAATTGGCAAACGGCTCGGCCTTTGCGGTTGATCGCGAAGGCAAGCCGGTCAAGCGCGCCGGCGATTTCGGCAACATTCAAGCCGCCTATCGCTATGAATGCAGCGCCAAGCCCGATAGCATCAGTGTCAAAGTGTTTGAGCAGTTGCCGGACATCAAAAATCTTTCACTGCAACTCACCTCCGACAAAGGTGAGCGAAGCGTCGAGATCAAACCCGGCGCCCCCGACCTCTCCCTCTAACGTAGGATGGGTAGAGCAAAGCGAAACCCATCGATCAGCGCAACAACCACCAACGGAGCCCAATATCATGCACCAAATTAAAATACTAACCATCGCCGTAACCGGGCTCATTGCCTTGAA
>JANNFT010000067.1:0-12881 GCA_031380185.1 Pseudomonadota bacterium | reverse complement strand
CCAAGTGTTTTGTTTGTTGCTGATTATTTTTTGGCCGGATGTAGTGTTGTGGTTGCCGCGCCTGTTGCGCGACTGAAAGGGTAGGGAATGAAAATCGCAGTAGTGGGATGTGGCGCCATGGGCAGCGTGTATGCCGGTTTGTTAGCGGCCGCCGGACACGAAGTCTGGGCTGTCGATACTTGGCGCGAACACGTCGAGGCGATGCAGAAAAATGGATTGAGAGTCGAGGGCGCGTCCGGCGATCGCACGGTTAAGGTCAACGCCACGACCGATGCGAAAGAGGCCGGATTATGCGATCTTGTCATCGTCGCCACGAAGACCATGCATGTCGAGGCGGCGGCGCTGGCGAGTCGTGCATTGATCGGCGCTGAAACTGTGGTTATCTCGATTCAAAACGGCCTCGGTGGTCCAGATACGACGGCGAAGTTACTTGGCAAGGAGCGGGTAATGGTCGGCGTCGTCGGTGGCTTCGGCGCGTCAATGAAAGCGCCCGGCTACGCCCATCACAACGGCTGGGAATTGGTGCGTCTGGGCGAGTTCGCCGGGCCCATCACGCCGCGCTTGGAGGCCATCGCCAAAGTTTGGGAGTCCGGTGGCTTTCGTGTGAAATGTTTTGATGACATCGATCAACTGGTATGGGAAAAGTTAATCTGCAACGTGTGTTTTTCCGGAACCTGCGCTGTGACGGAGCGGACGATTGCCGAAGTGATGGACGACCCGGACACTTGGCAGGTGGCATCGGGGTGCGCGATCGAGGCCTACCAAGTGGCTCGCGCGCGCGGCATCAAACTCGATATCAGCGATCCGGTCGATTACGTTCGAAATTTCGGGTCAAAAATTCCAAACGCCAGGCCATCGATGTTGCTAGATCACATGGCTGGTCGGATGTCTGAAATCGAAGCCATCAACGGCGCGATTCCTCCGGCTGCACTAGCGCAGGGTTTGGCGGCACCGTTCAATACCGTCATCAGCGCGCTGGTGCGAGCGAAGGAGCGAAAACTTGGCGTGCGGACTTAGAAACCGCGGCATGCGGTAAAAAGTTATAAGTTCAACATTACACGCTCAGTCATTGTGAGGAGCGTTCTTTGCAACGAAGCGTTCTGGTCGTCTGTGGATTTGCGGGCGACTATTGTGTAGCCATGGCCTTGTGAAATACTGTTGAAGTAACCGTGTTCATGAACACCGCAATACGCGAATGACGAACCGTTAATGCACGCAACCAAAGCATAAATTCGAAAGAGGCGTAATGGCAGCGCAATGGCAATTTTGGATTGACCGTGGCGGCACGTTTACCGACGTCATTGCAAAAAAACCAGATGGCTCGCTGGTTACGCTCAAGCTGCTGTCGGAGAACGCGGAACGCTATGAAGATGCCGCGGTGCAGGGCGTTCGCGAGTTGATGGGCGTGAAGGCCGGTGATCCGATTCCGGCAGATCGGATCGAATCGATCAAGATGGGAACCACCGTCGCGACCAACGCCTTGCTCGAGCGCAATGGGGCGCGTACAGTTTTGGTCGTCACGCGCGGCTTTCGCGATCAACTGCGCATCGCCTATCAAGCGCGCCCCAAGCTTTTCGTACGCAAGATCGAGTTACCCGAGTTGTTGCATGAGTCTGTGATCGAAGTGAATGAGCGTATCGGCGCGCAGGGTGATGTAGTGCTTGCGCTTGATGAGGCTAAGGCACGGATAGATTTGCAGGCGGCATTCAATCAAGGCATTCGCGCTGTGGCGATTTGCCTGATGCATGGCTATCGTTATACGCAGCACGAGGTGGCGCTAAAACGCGTCGCGCAGGCAATTGGCTTCACTCAGATTAGCGTGTCCCACGAAGTATCGCCGCTGATGAAATTTGTGTCGCGCGGCGATACCACGGTGGTCGACGCCTATTTGTCGCCGATATTGCAGCGCTATGTCGAACATATTCAATCGGCGCTAGGTAACGTGCGCCTGCAGTTCATGCAAAGCTCCGGCGGCTTAACCAACGCCAATAAGTTTCAAGGTAAAGACGCGATTCTTTCCGGCCCGGCCGGCGGGGTTGTCGGCGCCGCAGCGGTTACTCAGCTCGCCGGATTTGACAAAATGATCGGCTTCGACATGGGTGGCACGTCCACCGACGTGACACATTTTGTCGGCGAATACGAGCGCGCGTTTGAGACCGAATTCGCCGGGGTACGCTTGCGCGCGCCGATGCTGCGGATTCATTCGGTGGCGGCGGGTGGCGGATCGATTTGCACTTTTGACGGCAGCAAGTTTCGCGTCGGTCCCGAGAGCGCCGGCGCGAACCCCGGCCCAGCCGCATATCGCCGCGGCGGCCCAATCACCGTGACCGATTGCAACGTTGTGGTCGGCAAGTTGCGACCGGAACTTTTTCCCGCTGTGTTTGGTGCAAACGGCGATCAAGTGCTTGATGCTGACGCGGTGTACAAAAAATTTGAACGCCTTGCACGAGAGGTCGAGCAAGCGACCGGCAAGAGCATGTCACACGCGGCGATCGCGGCCGGCTTTCTGCGCATCGCGGTCGAAAACATGGCGAACGCGATCAAGCATATTAGCGTGCAGCGCGGCTACGACGTCACCGAATATACGCTGACGTGCTTTGGTGGCGCGGGCGGGCAGCACGCCTGCATGGTTGCCGACGCGCTTGGCATGCAACGCGTGTACATCCATCCTTTTGCCGGTGTGCTATCAGCCTATGGAATGGGGCTTGCGGATGTTCGAACCCTCAAGCAGGCGGCAGTCGAAAAACTTCTTTCTGACGAGCTATTGCGCTCGCTCAATTCGTTGTTTGAAAAAATTGAGCTACATGTGCGTTCTGAAGTCGAAGCACAAGGCCTCGCCGCCGAGCAGATTCGCGTGGCGAAAACTTTGGCTCTCAAATACGACGGCACTGACACGGCAATTGAGCTGCCGCTGGAAGCAAACACAAGCAGTAATTCACTTGTGAAGGCGTTCGAAGCGACCTATCGCAAGCGCTATGGTTTCTTGATGCCGGGGTGTGGGCTGGTGATCGAAGCCATCGCGGCGGAGGCGATCGGGCTGGCGCAGTCTGCGTCCGGCATTGCCGACGATTTACCGGAAAGATTGCGCGGATTGCAAGCCCGTTCTGAGGTGAACATTTTTAGCGGCGACGCCGCGCGAATTGCGCAAGTGTTTCACCGCGAAGATCTACGACCGGGCGACCTCATTAACGGGCCTGCGATCATCAAGGAGTTAAACGCGACCACGGTGGTGGAAGCCGAGTGGCGCGCGTCGGTCACGCCACAAAATCATCTGTTGTTGGAGCGCATGAAAAAAGCTGAGCGTGCCCATGCCATCGGCACTAGCGCCGACCCGGTGTTGCTCGAGGTTTTTAATAATCTATTTATGGCGATTGCGGAGCAGATGGGCGTAACCCTCGCCAATACCAGTTACTCTGTGAACATCAAAGAACGTCTCGATTTCTCCTGCGCGATTTTCGACCCGGACGGTAATCTTGTCGCCAATGCACCGCATATGCCGGTGCATCTAGGCTCCATGGGTGAAAGCGTGCGCGTGATCCTCGATAAGCGCGCGCTCAGCATGAAGGCCGGTGATGCGTTTGTGCTGAACGCGCCCTATGCCGGTGGCACTCACATTCCCGATGTAACGGTGGTAATGCCGGCGTTTTTGCCCGGTGAAGACAAGCCGCTGTTTTATACCGCCGCGAGAGGACATCATGCCGACATCGGCGGCATTACGCCGGGCTCGATGCCGCCGTTCTCCACGCACATCAGCGAAGAGGGCGTGTTACTGGACAACGTTCAAATCGTCCGCGACGGCGTTTTCCTCGAGAACGAGCTCACTCGAATACTGACGCAAGACGCGTATCCGGTTCGCAACGTTAAACAGAACATCGCGGACTTGCGCGCTCAAGTTGCGAGTTGCAATAAAGGCGCGAACGAACTCGCGACGATGGTCGGGCACTTTGGGCGCGACGTCGTCGTTGCTTACATGAAACATGTGCAAGACAACGCGGAAGAGAGCGTGCGGCGGGTTATTCACAAACTGACCGATGGCGAATTCGGCGTTGACCTTGACGATGGCAGTCACATTCAGGTCAACGTGTCTATCGATCGCGACGCGCGCTCGGCGGTAGTGAATTTTACCGGCACCTCGGCGCAGCGCCCCAGCAATTTTAACGCGCCGCGCAGCGTTAGCCGGGCCGTGGTGCTGTATGTTTTTCGCACCCTCGTTGACGACGACATTCCGATGAATGCCGGTTGCCTGAAACCCATCAATATCATCATCCCGGACGGCAGCATGTTGTCGCCGGTCTATCCCGCTGCCGTTGTTGCCGGCAATGTCGAAGTCTCGCAAGCGGCGACCAATTGCCTGTATGGCGCGCTTGGCGTGCTCGCCGGCGCATATGGCACGATGACGAATTTCACATTCGGCAACGACAATTATCAGTATTACGAAACCATCGCCGGCGGTTCCGGCGCTGGACCGACCTTCGATGGAACAAGCGTCGTGCAATGCCATATGACCAATTCACGGCTGACGGATCCGGAAGTTCTCGAATTTCGTTATCCGGTGCGCGTCGATTCACACAGTATTAATGCCGGCACCGGAGGCAACGGCAAATTTCGCGGCGGCGATGGCGCCGATCGGCGTATTCGATTCTTGGCGCCGATGACCGCGGCGATGCTGGCGAATAATCGCGTCAATCGCCCGCACGGCATGGCTGGCGGCGAGCCGGGCGCGGCGGCGAAAAATTGGGTGGAACGGAAGAATGGCACGCGCGAGAATTTCGGCCACATTTGCGAAGTTCAGATGGGTGAGGATGACGTGTTCGTAATCCAGACGCCCGGCGGCGGCGGCTTTGGGCTAGCGCGACAGTCGATTGGCGATTGACCCGCTATCGGCTAAGCGCTACATTATTTAACGACGCCACAGAGCGGGCGAAATTGAAGATCGCGACAATTGGGAGAAACGGTGGTTACATCAGTATCAGACATCGCTAAACGCAACAGCAAGAAATTCACTGCCGAAGAAAAAAAGGTCATGATCGGCTCATGCGTCGGCACGTTGTTCGAGTGGTACGATTTCATGGTGTTTGGCTCGCTGGCGCCGGTCATCGCCAAACAATTTTTCGCCCGCGCCGATCCGACAATGGGATTAATTTTCGCGCTACTGACGTTCGCGGCGGGATTTCTGGTACGTCCCATCGGCGCGCTGGTGTTCGGCCGCCTCGGCGATTTGGTTGGTCGCAAGTACACGTTTTTGGTCACGATCGTGATCATGGGCTTCGCGACGTTCTTGATCGGATTGGTTCCTAATTTCGACACAATCGGCCTGGCGGCGCCGATCATTTTGGTCGGCCTCAGGCTGATACAGGGCTTGGCGGTCGGTGGTGAATATGGCGGCGCTGCGATCTACGTTGCCGAACATTCTCCACCAGGGCGCAGCGGCGAATTCACCGCATGGATTCAGGCCACCGGCACCTTGGCGTTTTTACTGTCGTTGTTGGTGATCCTAGGCGTGCGCACCGCATTGGGCGAAGCCGCATTTGCGGAATGGGGCTGGCGTGTCCCGTTCCTGCTATCCATTATTTTGCTTGTGGTATCGGTATGGATTCGCTTGTCGATGCACGAGTCGCCGGTCTTCGCCAAAATGAAGGCCGAAGGAACGGCGTCGAAGATGCCGCTGCGTGATACGTTCGGCGACTGGGGCAATGTGAAACTGATGTTGCTCGCGTTGTTCGGCGCCGTCGCCGGATTTAGCGTCGTCTGGTACACCGCGCAATTTTACGTGCTGCTGTTTCTGACCCAAACCCTCAAAGTTGATAGCGTAACAGCCAACATACTCTTGTGCATCGCGCTGGCGCTGGCGACACCGCTTTACCTGGTGTTCGGATCGCTGTCGGATAGGATCGGGCGCAAGCGCATTATGCTGGGTGGAATGCTGTTGGCAGCGTTGACATTCTTTCCAATTTTTAAGGCGCTAACCCATTATGCGAATCCGGCACTGGAAGCGGCATTGGCGCAAGCGCCGGTCGTGGTGTATGCGGATCCGGCCGAATGCCGGTTTCAATTTAATCTCACCGGCACGACAAAATACACTTCGTCTTGCGACATTCTCAAAGCAAAATTGGTCGCCGCTTCGGTGAATTATTCCAACCAAGTGGCGCCGCCCGGCAGCATCGCCACTGCGCGCATCGGCGATCAGATACTGATCTCCTTTGACGCGAAAGATCTGCCGAAGCAGACGGCGGACGAGAAGAGTAAAACGCTTTCGAAAGAGCTTGCCGCAGCCGTTCAAGCAGCGGGCTATCCGGCCAACGCGGATCCGGCCCAGGTCAACAAACCAATGCTTGTGCTGCTAATGTTTGTAATGCTGATCTTTGTCACGATGGGCTACGGGCCCGCAGCCGCCGCGATGGTCGACATGTTTCCTGCAAGAATTCGCTATTCCTCGTTGTCGTTTCCCTACCACATCGGCACCGGCTGGTTTGGCGGTATGACGCCGACGGTCGCATTCGCGATGATGGCGTACAAGGGTGATATTTATTTTGGCTTGTGGTATCCCGTTGTGATCGCGGCCGCAGCGGCGACGGTTAGCGCGGTATTTATTACAGAACCTAAGCCAATCGCGGCCGATCCGCACCTTCGTGCGAGAGCCGGTGCCGCGGGCAAAGATTAGGCGCGGACTAAAATCCATCAATCAGACCAACCTTTTTTGGAGTAACGGTAAATGAACCAGCGTAAATTTGTCGTAGCGCCGAGCGAAGTTGAAACCATCATGGCGGATTGGGTTACCGCTAAGGTCATCGGTGGGCCAAATGTTTCCGGCGCGAGCGCGATGGGCGCCGTGATACTGTTTCTCGAACCGGGACAGGGTCATGCGCGCCACAACCATCCCGAATCGGAGCAGTTTATTTTCGTCATCTCCGGGCAAGGTGAGCAGATGGTGGAGGACAAAGATGGCAATCCGGTCATCGAGCCGCTCCGCGCCGGCAGTCTGGTCACCATTCCGAAGGGCGCTTTCCACTCGACGTTTAACACGGGCTGGGAGCCGATGCGAATACTCGCAATTTACTCTCCGCCGGGTCCCGAGCGGCATATGCGTGAATCGGCGGAATTCCAGGTGCTTCCCGCTGGCAAGATCCCGGCGCGCGTCGCAAAAACTTAGGCGCCAAACGTTCTACTAATATGCTTGGCATAGCATGTTAGTAGGTGTAATCTCCACCGTGAGATGCCTATCTTGGGGCGGCCGAAACCGCGCACGCACCATGAACGGCGCCATACGCAATGACTGGGCGGGGCAATGTGGCCGCCCCTGCTTTTTCTAAAGGGAGGTTAGGTTGGATGTCGCGGCCGTGGCTCAGAATAAGCGCCCGGAAATCCCCCGCAATCCCCCTTTAGAAAAGAGGGAGGTCACGGCATGCTAATCGCCTGTACGGTACTGGGGTTCATGGAACGGTCAAAAGATAATTCTGCGGGGACTTGGCGCCCTGCCAAGGTAAAAAGTCGCATTAAGGTAACAATGCTGATGCCAGCCATCAAGGCGTACGAGGGCTCAACTGAAGTTGGCATCGGCAATTGGCTACAGCGTCTTTTTTTCTACACCGGTTTTATACGCGTCTTACGCAGTTTCCGTCAGTTAAGAATGGTTTTACCCCTACTCATTGTCTATCCGACTTTAACAAACAGGAGGTAGCACGCCATGCCGCAACTCAATATAAACGGGCAAAGTTTTTTTGCCGACGCCCCGCTGGACACGCCACTATTGTGGGTTATTCGAGAAGATCTAAGGCTGACCGGCACGAAATACGGCTGCGGGCTCGGCTTGTGTGGTTCCTGCATCGTGCACATCAACGGTGAGGCGATGCCTTCTTGCCTAGTGAAGGTCGGTGACGTGGCGGGTGCTGCGATCACCACCATCGAAGGCTTACATCCCGCAAACACCCACGCGGTGCAGCAAGCTTGGATCGAACATCAGGTGCCGCAATGCGGCTACTGCCAATCGGGCCAAATTATGCAGGCGGCGGCGCTGCTGGCGCGCAACGCGAATCCAACGGACGCGGAAGTGGTGCAGTGGATGAACGGCAACCTGTGCCGTTGCGCAACCTATTCGCGTATCGTCGGCGCGGTAAAACGTGCTGCGGAAATCGCGCGCGAAGGAGTGAAAAATGTCTAACCACAATTCCAATATTATTACCCGGCGCGAATTCCTTATCCGTTCCAGCGTCACCAGCGCGGGTGCAGTGCTCGGTATTGCCTTCGGAACCGATATGCTTACAAGCGGCACAGCAGAAGCCGCTGGTGCGACACAAGCGTTTACGCCGGCGATCTGGTTCACCGTCACACCGGACGGTAAGACCGTAATGCATATCGTCAAGGCCGAGATGGGGCAACACATCGGCACCGCGTTCGCCCAAGTTATTGCGGAAGAACTGGAAATTAAATGGGGCGATGTGCGCCTTGATCAGCCGGTGGAGAGCAACGAAACCTTTGGCGTGTACGGACTTGCCTATACCGTGAACAGCGGCAGCGTGACGACCGAATTCGATCGCATTGCACGCGCCGGCGCCGCGGGTCGCATGGCGTTGGTCGAAGCCGGCGCGAAGTTGCTCAATGCCAAAGAATCCGACTGCTTTGCGGCCAATAGCAGCGTGACCGACCGCACCTCGAAACGCTCGGTATCCTACGGCGAGATTCTGCAGAAGGTCAAGATCGACCGCAAGTTTAGCTACCCGGATGACTTGAAGAACATCAAGCTTAAAAGCCCGCGCAAGTACGAAATCATCGGCAAGTCCATTCCTGCCATCGACATTCCCGCTAAAACCAACGGCCAAGCGAAATACGGCATCGACGTATTTGTGCCGAACATGTTGTACGGTGCATTAGTCATTCCGCGTTCCCGCTACGGGGCGAAAGTGACCAGTGTTGACGATTCGGAGGCGAAGAAAATTCCCGGTTTTGTGAAGGCGGTGCAGGTGGACAATGCGCTTGGTAAATGCACCGGTTGGGTAGTCGCACTCGCAGAAAAATTCCCGCAAGCGATGCAAGCCGCGAAGGCGTTGAAGGTGACGTGGGATCAAGGACCATACGGCAATTTGAGTAGCGCCGACTTGAAAGCGGAATACCAACAAATGCAGACCGACCCCACCAAGGCGGAAGGTGCGTGGGTTCTCGAGGGCGACGTTGATAAAGCATTCAGTAACGCAGAAAAAACCTTAGAGTTTGAATACACCACGGAAATGGTGTGCCACGCCACCATGGAGCCGCTGAATGCAACCGTGCAACACGTGAACGGCGAATGGCATGTCTTTACCGGAACGCAGGGCGCATCGTTTGCGCGTATGACCTTGACCGGTTACTTGTCCACGGTGCTGAAGCAAAAGCCGGAAGAAATCAAAATTTTTATTCACAACCAACTGGTCGGCGGCGGCTTCGGCGGAAAGCAGGATTACGACGAAATTCTCGCGGCGGCTTTTTGCGCGAAGGAGGCTGGCCGTCCGGTGAAATTGATTCAAACTCGCGAATCGAATTTCGCCACGAGCTTCCCGCGCACGCCAACCTATCACAAGCTCAAGGCCGGCCTTAAGGGCGGCAAGCTGTCGGCGATGAATCACGACATCGTTTGCGGCTGGATGGGGGCGCGCTTTGGCGTCGGTAAAAAATACGGCAGTGATTGGCTGCAGCAAGATTCCTGGGACGGTCGCAAAGCGGACATCGACCAGTGGTCGATCGGTGGCAGCGATCATTGGTACCACTTGGACAACCATCGCGTACGTGCATGGAATAACGATAAGACCACATGGGCGGTGCAGGCGAGCGCGCTACGCACCGTGTCTAACTCCTACAACATGTTCGTGGTGGAATCGTTCATGGACGAAGTCGCCCATTCGCTCGGCCGCGATCCGCTGGAGTTTCGACTGTCGATGTTAAATGGAAAAGGCGGCAATCGCGGAATACCCAATAGCGGTCACAAGCCTGGTACGCGCTCGGACTATTACATGGATCAGCTCTGGATTTCGCTGCCTTGGACGAAGGAAGGCTCGTGGCCGATGTACGAGTCAGCGACGGTGGGCGGCGCTTTGCGGCTTGCCAATGTGCTTAGAGTTGCTGCGGGCAAAGCAGGCTGGGGCAGCAAGCAGTTGCCACCGAACACCGGCATGGGCATCGCGGTGTCATCGGCGGAAGAGCGGCAGAGCCCGACCTGGGTGGCCGGCGTCGCCGAAGTGACGGTGGACCCCGCGACGGGTGCGGTCAAGATCAATCGACTCACCATCGCCATGGACATGGGCATCGCGGTGAATCCGATGAACATCAAAGCGCAGATTCAAGGTAGCGCGCTGTGGGGTGCGAGTCAAATATTGTCGGAAAAATTGACGTTGAAAAACGGCGCGTTCGAGCAATCCAACTTCCATGACTACGTCCCCATTCGGTTGCAAGACATACCGGAGATCGACGTCGAGATCGTGCAATCGGAGCGCCATCCCAGCGGCGTCGGCGAACCGGCATCCACGGTGGTCGCGCCGGCTGTTGCGAATGCTATTTTTAACGCGGTGGGTTCAAGGGTAAGGCAGATGCCGATCACGGCGGAAGCTGTGTTGAAAGGTATCGCTAAGAAAACCTAAAGGCCATTTCTATCAACTGTCATTCTGAGGCCGATAGGCCGAAGAATCTGCTTTAGTTCACACGGGAAAGCAGATTCTTCGCGTGGCTCAGAATGACAGGTGTTTGATTCGTGAACCACAGTTGTCGAAAGAGTCTTGCATCGATCCGCTTTTTCTATCTGCCACCGAACTCAACGAGAAATATCGTGTGCGCCAACTTTCGCCGGTTGAGGTCACGCGCGCAGCCTTGGCGCGTATTGCGAAACTGAATCCGGTCTACAACGCATTTTGCGTCGTAGATGAAGCGGCGGCGCTTGCCAGTGCGCGCGAATCGGAAGCACGCTGGCACAGCGGTAACCCGCTCGGCCCGGCCGATGGTGTGCCTACCACGGTAAAAGATTTGATCCTGACCAAAGGCTGGCCCACATTGCGCGGTTCGCGCACAATCGATCGGAAGCAGCAGTGGGACGAGGATGGCCCACCGGTGGCGCGTCTGCGTGAGCAAGGCGCGATTTTTCTGGGCAAGACCTGTACACCCGAATTCGGCTGGAAAGGCGTCACCGACAGCCCGCTGACCGGCGTTACGTTGAATCCTTGGGATACGCGCCTCACACCCGGCGGCAGCAGCGGCGGCGCCGCCGTCGCGGCGGCGCTCGGTATGGGAACTTTTAACATCGCAACCGACGGCGGCGGTTCTATCCGCATCCCGGCAAGCTTTTGCGGCCTATTCGGCATCAAGCCGACCTGGGGCCTCGTTCCGATCTATCCGCATTCGCCGGCGTGGACTTTGTGGCACCAAGGCCCCATCAGCCGAACCGTTTCCGATGCGGCGTTAATGCTGACGCTGATCGCACAACCGGACGCGCGCGACTGGGCTGCAGGGCCGACACTCGGTATCGATTATCGAACTAATTTGGATGCCGGTGTTAAGGGACTTCGCATCGGCTATAGTCCGACGCTGGGCTACGCCAAAGTCGACGCCGACGTGGCGCGATTGGTAGCGCTCGCGGCAAATGAATTCACGCGGTTGGGCGCCAATGTCGAAGCGCTCGATCTCAAGCTCGACGATCCCATCGCGATCATGCAGCCGTTGTGGGCCGTCGCGCTGGCGTTAGCCGTGGCGCCAATGTCGCCCGCGCAACGGGCTCTGTGTGATCCGGGTATGTTGGACCTCGCGGAGCCGGGTTTCACTTTAAGCGCAATCGAATACCGTCAACTGGAACGGGCGCGGGACGCGTTTGGCCGTCGCATGAATCACTTGCATAACCAATACGATTTGTTAATCACGCCGCAACTGGCGACCACCGCTTTCGCGGCAGGTCACGAAGTGCCACCCGATAGCGACATGAAACGCTGGTGGCAGTGGTCGCCGTTTACCTACCCTTTTAATCTGACTCAACAGCCTGCTGCTACCGTACCGTGCGGTTTCGCAGCCAACGGCCTGCCGGTCGCGATGCAAATCGTCGGCGCAAAATTCGCCGATGCGCTGGTGCTGCGCGCGGCGCGCGCCTATGAAAGCGTGCATCCCTTTGCCTTACCACAAATTCCCTAAGGTGGTCATTAAATCACCGTGCCCGCCCATCTAGATCTCGCTAAATTAACGCCTCGAGACCTTTGCGTTCCAATAGGTTTAGCAGCTTTAGCGATGTGATCTGGTCCCCAAAAAACAGACGCCACGAGGTGTGTTAATTTAACCTTGTGGAGGTGAGCTATGAAAGTAGGAACGGATCGGAAGTACACGCCGGCATTTCGTGAAGCGGCGATCAAGCAAGTGGTTGAAGGTGGCCGCAGCATGCCGTCGGTGGCGCGGTCGTTGGAAATGTCACCGAAGACGTTGGCGAACTGGGTTTATCGAGCACGGCATGGTCAGGCGCTGTTAAAACGGCTGCCGGTTAAGCCGGTGTCGGATCTGGAGGCCGAGGTCGCCCGGTTACGGCAAGAGAACGCTCGGCTACGCGTGGAGAAAGTCCAGTAGGGCGCAAACGCGCAGCATTGCGCCGCACGATCCGTGCCGCAATACGCGATAGACTTAACACATCTCCAACTACCGTCGCGACTGGCGCCTCGGCGGCGCCTGGTTCTTAACCGTGAATCTACTGGGACACCACGGCAATAATCTGTTGATTCGGCACGTTGATCTGCTCGGCGGGCGTCTACGCAGCAATTTTGGCGGATGACAGCCAGGGGTTGAATCTACGATAGTCGTTCCTGCAAAATTCAAATCAACGCGTAATGCAGATGAATTGGCGGGGTTGATCGCGTATTGTTGGCCGTGCGGAGTTTTGGTGAACCGGATCG
>JANNFT010000056.1:0-2599 GCA_031380185.1 Pseudomonadota bacterium | reverse complement strand
TACCAAACACGGCGGCATAGCGATTTGCGCGCCGATCGCGCCATACGCGGCAACGCGGCGGAAAGTCCGTGAGATAGTCGAACAGCAGGGCACGTTTATCGAAGTGTACGTCTCGACGTCACTTGAGGTATGTGAAGCGCGAGACCGCAAAGGCTTGTACGCTAAGGCGCGCGCCGGCGTGATCAAGGAATTTACCGGCATTAATGATCCCTATGAAATTCCGCAGAATCCAGAGTTGAAGATCGATACCGCGACCTGCACGCCGCTCGAAGCCGCCGATAGCATTCTGCACGCGCTGCAACAGCGAAACTGCATCGGACTCGATAAGTCCATGTCAGCAACACAAATCGTTCAAAGCAGCGCAACAACGCCGATTCCGTTTGAGAGCCTACTACGAGATTGACCAATGCGATCCCAACTAAAAACTTCTCCAAAGCGATTGATTGCTGTATTCGGCATGCCGCGATCCGGCACGACCTGGGTCGGGAAAATTTTCGATAGCCATCCAGCGACGATTTATCGCCACGAGCCGGACAGCGGTGGCCGTCTGAGCGAAATCCCGTACGCGCCAAGCATCGATAATTCCGAGCGCTACGCTGCCACCATCGATAACTTCGTTGCGAAATTGCTTGATTTGCGTTCGGCGCGGGTGGCCGGTAAGATGCCGGTGTTCCCGAAACTCTATCACACCGCTTTCCAACACCTGTTAACGCGCGGCTCCGTCGCGGCTGCGGGAATTGGCGCCCGGTTTTTTGGTGACGTACGCGTACACGAATTCATCAATTCCACCGCGCTTGCCGAATCGCCGGTAATTTGGAAGTCGATTGAGTCCGTTACTCGGTTAGGCGTGCTGGCGCGCGCGCTTCCCGCCGCGAACTTTATTCACTTGGTTCGCCATCCCTGTGGATTCGTGGCATCGAACTTAAGGGGAAAAACCCTTAAGCCAGGCGATTTTTCTGGGAATAAAGACGGCGCCGAAGATTTCCCTTTATTGCAGCTCCTGCTCAATACCGACGTCGGCCGCAGCAGCGGTGTATTGCTGGGCGACTTACAAAATATGTCGCCGGTTGAGCGCCAGGCGTGGCGCTGGTACGTATCAACGGAAAAAGCATTGAAGGATATTGACGGTCTGCCAAACTGCATGACGGTTCTTTATGAGGACATCTGCCGCAATCCGATGGAAATGACGCGCAGAATGTTTGCCTTTGCCAACTTGAATTGGAATGCGCAGACCGAAGAATTCGTCGCCGCCAGCACCGCGAAAGAAAAATCGGCGTATTACAGCGTCTTTAAGAATCCGTTGCAAAGCGCCAATCGCTGGCGCCAACAATTGCCTAACACGACAATTGATAGCATCGTGGCAGTAGTTGGGCGCACCGGCGCCGGCAGTCTCTACGCGAATCAGCAGCCGACTTAATTTAGCCCCACGTGGATAGCGCGTTCGTTTTTTCTGGCTTCCTAGTGGGACTATTGGTTGGTGTCACCGGGGTCGGCGGTGGATCGCTTCTAACTCCGCTACTTATTTTGGTCTTTGGTGTCACGCCGGTTGCCGCCGTCGGAACGGACTTGATGTTCGCGGCATTCACCAAGACCGGTGGAGCGGTAGTTCATGGACGCAACCAGCGCGTCGACTGGCGCGTGGTTCGGCAAATGGCGTTGGGCAGCGTACCTGCGGCATTGCTGACACTCATCGTGTTGCGCTACCTGACCGTTAGCGGCAAGGATATTGGGCATTTCATCATGCCCATTCTCGGCTGCATGTTAATCGTCACCGCGCTGGCATTGCTGGCCAAAACGCCAATCTTGAAACATCGCGACAGCAGCGTCACGATCCAAAGAATGCGCGCGACTTTGCCGGCCGCACCGTTTGCGACCACTCTCGGCGCAGTGCTCGGGTTCCTCGTGACCTTGACCTCGATCGGCGCCGGAGCGTTTGGTGTCGTCGCCTTGCTGGTTCTGAAGCCGCACATGCCGATACAACGAATCGTTGGCACCGACATTGCGCACGCAATCCCGCTGACCCTGGTAGGTGGGATTGGCTATGCCTTGCTGGGTCAGGTCGATTGGAGCTTGTTGATCAATTTATTGCTCGGTTCATTGCCGGGAATCTGGATCGGGAGCCATTGCTCCAATCGAATGCCGGAGAAATGGCTGCGCACATTGCTCGCCATTATGCTGGTGATTATCGGCTCTAAAATCGTTGTCGCCTAAACGATGTCGCGGCATGCTTATGTTTTCAACGGCGATGCCGACGGCTTATGTTCGCTTCAGCAATTGCATTTGTCGCAGCCACGCAACGCACAGTTGATCAGCGGCGTTAAGCGCGATCAAGCGTTGCTCGAGAGAATCGATCCGGGATCCGCCCCTCCCTTTTTTGAAGGGAGGTTGGGAGGGATTTTGTCGCGGTGGCTCACGATAGGCGCGTAAAAATCCCCCTCAATCCCCCTTTAAAAAAGGGGGAAGGGCTACGATGCCAATGCCCTGTGGATAACTGAGGTTCATGGAAAGCTGCCTGTTTCGGTCGAAACTGCGCACGGACCTTGAACCGGCTACGTGCTCGCTCCTCCCTTTGTACAGGGAGGTTGGGAGGGATTTTGTG